>CALEJC010000103.1 GCA_937898205.1 uncultured Bacteroidales bacterium | reverse complement strand
GAGTATGAAACTTCCGATTATTTTGTGATTGAAGGATGGAATAATTGTGGTTATCCTCAACCAGAAGCCGGTTTCAAATACGAGTCTATTTCTTTTGATGCAGAAAAGATTTGTCCTAAATGTAATTGTGGGCGTGTGCAAACAAATGATTTAAGGGTAAATAAGCTTTCAAAACACGGCTTTTGGACTTTTTTCTCATGGCTCATTGACGAGTTCTTTGTAAGTGAAAGGATTTATAATGAGGTGTTTTCACCTCACGGTATTGAAAAGCGAAACGTTATAAAAGGAGGTAAGATAGTAGAAGGTGTTTACCAACTCATAATACCAACAATTGATGAATCTATCGACCTCTCAGATAGAGAGCACGAAATATGCCCTATCTGTGGTGTACATAAATATTCAATGAGACATATGCAATATCCTTTCTTTCCGCTTCATAAACATCCATTACCTGGCATTTATAAGACAAAAGAATACTTTGGCTCTGGGGGACAGGCGCAACATTCAATAATAATATCAAAAAATGTCGCCGATAAGTTGATAGAATCCAAAGATCTAAAAAGAGAGTGGCTTATCCCTTGCCGTCGGGCGGATAACAATCAATAATTGAAGGGACCCGGCCGCAAGGCTGGGGAGGATAGACACGAAGTGTCGTACCCTCCGGAAGCCGACCGCCACAAAGCCAGCTCCGCCGCTGGATGACCCCGGACCCTCTCTCGGAGAAATACTATGGCATCAGCCCGTATGCTTTCTGTAATAACAGTCCGATGGTCTTTATAGGGAGTAATATCAAAAAAGAGCGGCCATCAAGGTCGCTCTTTTTGTGTTTATAGGGGAAGGCCCCCAGATTAGAGAGTTCTCTTGACCTCAATAATCTGGAATGCCTCAATCATATCACCCTGCTTGATGTCGTTATATCCGGCGATGCCGATACCACACTCCTTGCCGGCAGAAACCTCCTTGACTGAGTCCTTGCCGATCTGAAGCGAGCTGAGCTCTCCTGTATAGATCACGATACCGTCACGGATAAGTCTGGCCTTAGACTTCTGAATCATCTTACCATCACGGATAATACATCCGGCAATTGTACCCACCTTAGAGATCTTAAAGGTCTGCTTAACTTCTGCAGTTGCAATAACCTCCTCTTTCTTCTCAGGCTCAAGCATACCCTCAATACCATCCTTAACCTCATTGATACAGTCATAGATCACTGAGTAGAGGCGGATTTCGATACCCTCTCTATCTGCAGCCTTGCGCGCCTCAACGGTAGGACGCACCTGGAAGCCGACAATCACTGCATCTGAAGCCTCAGCAAGAAGTACATCTGACTCCGAGATGCCACCCACAGCCTTGTGGATAACGTTGACCTTTACTTCCTCTGTCGAGAGCTTGATGAGCGAATCCGAGAGTGCCTCTACAGAGCCATCCACATCACCTTTGACAATAATATTGAGTTCCTTGAAGTTACCGATTGCGATACGACGACCGATCTCTTCGAGAGTCATGTGCTTCTGAGTCTTGATGCCCTGGATGCGGAGGAGCTGCTCGCGTTTTGCCGCGATTGTCTTGGCTTCTCTCTCATCAGACATAATATTAAACTTCTCACCTGCAGCAGGAGCTCCGCTGAGGCCAAGCACAGAAACCGGAGTTGAAGGGCCGGCCTCGGTCACCTTCTGCCCACGCTCATTAAACATAGACTTGATGCGACCATAATAGCTTCCACAAAGCATCATATCACCCTGATGGAGCGTACCTTCCTGCACGAGCACTGTTGCGAGATAACCTCTACCCTTATCAAGAGAAGACTCGATCACTGCACCAATTGCAGGCTTGTTTGGGTTGGCCTTGAGTTCAAGAATATCTGTCTCAAGGAGCACCTTATCAAGGAGCTTATCGACGTTAAGACCATGCTTTGCCGAGATCTCCTGACACTGATACTTTCCACCCCAGTCCTCTACAAGGATATTCATCTCCGAGAGCTGACGACGGATAGTGTCAGAGTTGGCACCCGGTTTATCGATCTTATTGATTGCAAACACCATTGGGACATTGGCTGCCTGAGCGTGATTGATGGCCTCAACTGTCTGTGGCATCACAGCATCATCAGCAGCTACGATGATGATTGCAAGGTCTGTGAGCTGAGCACCTCTTGCTCGCATCGCTGTGAAGGCCTCGTGTCCCGGAGTATCAAGGAAAGTAATGCGGCGACCGTCTGAGAGCTTCACGTTGTATGCACCGATGTGCTGAGTGATACCACCAGCCTCTCCGGCAATCACATTGGACTTGCGGATATAGTCAAGAAGCGAAGTCTTACCATGGTCCACGTGACCCATGACAGTGATGATCGGTGGTCTTGGCATGAGATCTTCCGGCTTGTCTACCTGCTCCGACTGAGAGATCTCCTCAGAGATTTCAGCAGTCACAAACTCCACCTTGTAGCCAAACTCCTCAGCCACAAGCACGAGAGTCTCAGCATCAAGTCTCTGGTTGATAGACACCATCAGACCAAGGCTCATACATGCACCGATGACTTTTACAACAGGCATATTATCCATGAGAGTTGCAAGATCGTTTACTGTCACAAACTCTGTCACTCTCAAGATGCTCTTCTCTGCAGCAGCCTCTGCCATCTCTTCCTGGGTGCGCTGAGCAGCAGCCTCTCTCTTTTCCTTACGATACTTGGCACCGAAGTTATTTTTCTTCTTGCCCTCGTTCATCTTTGCATAAGTCTCCTTGACCTGCTTCTGGATCTCCTTCTGGAGTTCCTCCTGCTCTGCTTCTGTCATTGCAGGCTTGAAGCGGTTCTTGTCGGCTTTGCGACCCTTCTGAGGATTGGCCTGCTGTGGCTGGTTCTGGTTAGGGTGCTGCTTCTTGTCTTTTTTCTGATTTCTCTCGATATTGGCACCCGCCTTTGCCACATCTACCTTCTGGCTGCCCTTGTTGATGCGCTCACGCTTCTTAGGCTTTGCGTCAAATTGGCTCAGGTCGATCTTGCCCACAACCTTAAACGGATTGTTTTCATCGTTCTCTGCCTTAGGCTTCCCCACCTGAGGAGCTGCAGGCTTTGGCTTTGACTCCTGTCTTGGCTCCGGCTTCACCTCTACGGTCTTTTCAACCACAGGCTTCGGTTCTACCACCGGCTTAGGCTCAGGAGCAACCACAGGCTCCGGCTCAGCCACCGGTTCCGGCTCGGGAGCGACAACAGGCTCAGGCTCAACTACAGGCTCTGGTTCAGGGACAACTTCAGGCTCCGGAGCGACAACATGCTGCGCTACCTCCTTCTTGGCGTTGATAAAGGTATTGCTCTTGATTATTGTCTCCTGCTCAGGTTCCTCGTCTTCCTCAACCTGATTATTGCGCTTCTTCTCACTTTTCTCGATGATTTCAGAAAGCTTCACATCCACTTTGTCTGCAGCCTGCTTCATCTCGAGATCCTTGCCAAATTGCTTGGCAATGGCCGGAAGGTACTCCTCAGAAACCTTTACATTAGGGTTAGCGTCAATATCCAAACCCTGCTTCTGAAGGAACTGAACGAGATCGTCCAAGCCAATATTGTATTGTCTAATTATCTTATTTAATCTGATTTCTGCCATTTCGTCAAGTTTTCTTGTTAGTCGATGTCTTCAAACTCTGCCTTAAGGAGTGCAAATACCTCAGCTACAGTCTCATCCTCAAGATCTGCCCTCTTGGCGATATCCTCTGGAGAGAATGCGAGTACGGCTCTAGCAGTATCACATCCGATAGACTCAAGACGATCGATAACCCACTGATCGATTTCATCAGAGAACTCACTGAGAAGCACGTCCTCTTCGTCAACATCGTTCTTAGGGAGCTCTCGGTACACTTCAATCTCACGACCGATGAGTTTACCTGCAAGTTCTACATTTACGCCATTGCGGCCGATGCCCTTGTGCACCTGGTCAGGCTGCATAAATACCTTTACCTTATCCTCAGGATTGTCTGTAATCTCGGTATATGAAACCACACCCGGATTAAGAGCGCGCTGGATGAGAAGCTTAGGGTTAGATGACCACTGGATTACATCGATATTCTCGTTGCGAAGCTCTCTGACGATGCCGAGAATACGGCCACCCTTCACACCGATACAAGCTCCGATCGGATCGATACGGTCATCATAGGACTCAACTGCCACCTTTGCTCTCTCGCCCGGTACTCTGACAACTTTCTTGATTGTGATGAGGCCATCAGCAATCTCCGGAACTTCCTGCTCAAAGAGTCTCTCAAGGAAGTCGTCGGTTGTACGGCTAAGAGTGATATATGGAGTTGTGTTGTTTTTCATCTCAACGCTCTTGATGATAGCCTTAACAGAATCACCTTTCTTGAAACGCTCACCAGGGATCTGCTCAGCGCGAGGGATATGGAGCTCGTTGCCGTCCTCGTCAAGAATAAGAACCTCCTTAGACCATGGCTGATATACTTCACCATAGAAGAGCTCACCCACTTTCTCTGAATACTTCTTGAAGACATTGGCCTTCTCGATGTCCATGATACGGCCCTGAAGGTTCTGACGGATGTTCAAGATACCTCTACGTCCAAAAGCCGAAAGTGGAAGATATTTTGAGTACTGATCGCCGATCTCATAATCTTCATAATCACCACCATCTTCCTTGATACCCTCAAGAGTGATCTCCGCATTTGGATTCTCGACTTCCTCAACCACATCAAAGTTCTGATAGATCTCGCAAGTACCCTTGTCCACATTGACGATCACGTCAAAGTTGTCTGATGAGCCATAGGTCTTGGCAATCTGAGTAAGGAACACATCTTTAAGAACCTGCATCATGACCGGACGGTCAATATTCTTTTCTTCCTTAAAGTCCTTAAACGCATCAATTAGCGTAATTACTTTGTCTTTTTCCATTGTATTTATTCTTTTATTGTTTTCAAAAGTTCGTCAGCCTCGTCTGCGTCGATACCCACAGAGCCGACCGTGAGACTATAATCTTCAATATTTCTGTCAAACGCTTCAAGTACTGCCCTGTGGACAGTCTCGCAGTCAGAGAGAGAAACCGGTTCTGATGCCTTATCCAACAGAACCTCAAATATGTTATCGTCGTCGTTAAAAATAATCTCAACAACCTGGCAGTTGACCTTTACCGCTGCCTGCTCTACTACTGATTGAAACTTGTCTCTTTCCATATTGACTAATTATTCTTGGACATAAAAAAGGAAGACCCCCTCGGCCTTCCCTCACACTATATCGTTGCAAATATAGAAATAATTCTTAACTTTGACAAAATTTAATGAGATAATTAGTTAGTACATTTTTATGAAGAAGAAATTAGCAGTTTTAATCTTTTTTATTGGCAGTTTATTTAGTTTTAGCTCTTGCGATTTGACAATGAGCGGAACCTATACTTTCAGCCACTATGTGGAGTTTGCCGTTGAGAAGGAAGACACAAAGAAAGCTCTTGAAAGCTACTTCAAGTCCGTACTTGACTTCCAGGAGACTTTTACATACACAGGCGAGCGCTCTGACGCGATTGCATTTGGCATCACAAAGCTTGATGAGACTGCCAAGAAGTTTAATAAAG
>CALEJC010000102.1 GCA_937898205.1 uncultured Bacteroidales bacterium | reverse complement strand
TGACCAACCTCAAGGACGCTGCCGAGGGTGAGAACTACGAGTGGACAGATATGTACCCAAGCTTTGCAGCAGATGCAAAGGCTGAGGGTTTTGATGAGATTGCAGCTCTTTTTGAGATGGTGGCAGAGATCGAGAAGCACCATGAAGAGCGCTATAAGAAGCTTCTTGCAAATATCGAGGGTAAGCTTGTATTTACTCGTGACGGAGATGCTATCTGGGAGTGTGGTAACTGTGGCCATATCGTTGTCGGCCCTAACGCTCCAGAAATGTGTCCGGTTTGTGCACACCCTAAGAGCTATTTCCGCCTCGCAGCACAGAACTATTAAAATACTCTTAGTGAGATGAAGCGTTTTTCGCTGATATTCACTACCATCATACTGCTCTCGTGCTTTTCAGCACGGGCGCAGTTTGTTGATAGTCAGCCCGGTCTGCTCCAGATGCCCAATGCGGTGATGGAAGAGAACGGGACCTTTATGATTACCAACAACTATATCAACAAGCACGCGCTTCCTACTTCCGGCTGGGGCTATGATACATTTGCCTATGGCTTCAATATTACTTTCTGGAGCCGACTGGATGTGTCGTATGTCTGCACGATCTTTGATGGGAAGCGCAGGCCAAATCCTACAGACAGAGACTTGATCATGTTTAATCAGGACCGTCATTTTGCTGGACGTTTCCAACTGCTCAAGGAAGGGGAGTTTGGCCTGAAGTGGATTCCGTCGCTTGTTGTGGGCGTGAGCGATCCGACGACTGGATCATCTGCCGGAGGATATATTGATATGGATGTCACTTCAGGCAACGGTTATTTCAACCGCTACTATGTGGCTGCGTCCAAACATTTCAATACCCCATGGGGTCAGGTCGGAGGCCATCTGGCCTACCAATACAACCAAAGAGCGGATTATGCTCTCAACGGCCCTTGTGTCGGCATAAACTGGCGTCCTATCTGGGTCAGAGATATCTTGATTGTTGACGATATCAATCTCATTGCGGAGTATGACTCACGCACATTCAATATGGGATTTATCGCATCAATCTGGGACAATAGATTTGAGGCCATGTTTGAGCTTCAAAATATGAAGTGGATTAACTTTGGACTTAGGTTTAAAGTCAGAATGAAGTAAATTTTGATATGAAAAGATCTGTTTCTGTAGCAACTTTGGTTTTTCTTAGCATTGCCATCTCTTCTGCCCAGGAAGCCTTCAAGAGCCTTTCTTTTGGTGTTGAAGTCGGTACTACAGGTGTGGGCGTGGAACTTGCGCTGCCGATGGTGACCGATCATGTGGTCTTGAAAGCAGGATTTAATGCACCTTCGCTGGCGGTCAACCGCACTTTTACAGTCGGCTCATCGATTGTCAATGATGTTATTACTGATTTTAACAATCAGATCACGTCTCTGGGCCTGGATGCTGAAGATATGATAGAGACAAGGTTCTCGGATATAGATGTTACTGCAAGCCCTGTCATCAATTTCAGCACTGCAAAGTTGCTTCTTGAACTATACCCGTCCAAGAAGTCCTCATTTCACTTTACTCTTGGCGCCTACTATGGCATGGGTGACAATCTCATCAATGCGACTGTCAGATCAGATAAGACGACATGGAACGAATATAAGGCCGTGGTTGCAGAAATTGATGCCGTCAATGCCAAATATGCCGGGGAGCCGGGTTATGTTGCTCAAAATGCAGATCTCAAAGTCAATCTGGATGGAAAAACCTATGGCGTCAAGGAAGACGGCGGTGTCGGAGTGGTAGCTGCAGATCTCAAAGTGGCAAGACTGCGTCCATATCTCGGATTTGGTTTTGGAAGAAGTGTGCCGAAGAGTCACGTGGGCTTCCAGTTTGACCTCGGTGTGTGGTATCATGGCAAGCCTGAGATAACTTCTCCCAATCAGTTGAGTTACGATCAGGGTGCGTATGATATTTCCGCATCTGTTCCTGCCATTGAAACCATATTGTCATATATGGATTATGCGGTCATATATCCTCAGCTGACACTGAGATTGATTTATAAGATATTCTAGGCTGATGAAGCGTTTCCTTGCTTTGATTTTTACCCTTATGACAACTTGTGTTCTGTCCGGAGCACAAGTTGGTTATTTCTGTGGGGAGCAAGGGACGGAGCTCAACTATGAGAGGCACTTTGCCGGGTCCGGGGATCTCAAGTGGAGGCATGTGATGACAATCGAAGACGTGAGGGAGACGGGCTCCGGAGCAAAGGCAATTAAGTATAATTCACTCTTTACCAAGCCTTCAGGAGCAGAAATGTATGGTGGCCCTGTGGCTTTGAGTGCCGAACTCTCGGCAGGTGGAGATGTAACTCTTGATCTTGCTGCATCTTTAAAATCGGTCTTTGTCAATTATCTCCCTGAAAGCATGGTATCTGCAGAGATTTTCTACTCCACATTACCCGTAGATATGGCTGTCGGTGATGTGTTGCCGGATGCCCGTTTTACAGTCTCCATCAAACTGGCGAAATATAAAGTTGTCATAGACAATAGAGAAGTGGTCCGCAAAGAAAAGATCAGCACTCCTGCAGGAGAGTTTGATTGCATGGTGGTGAGAGAGCATAAAATAGAGAAAGGTCCTGGAAGAAATCGTGAGACCACTGCATATACCTGGTATGCTTTAGGTGTGGGGATGGTGAGACATGACACCTATGACAAGGAAATGAAATTGGAAACTATAGAACAGTTGTGCTCGATAAATAAATAGTGTATGTGTAGAAGAATAATACTGACATTGGGGCTCTTGTGCGCAGCGCTTGGGCTTTCATCTGCTCAAACTGCTTCATTTCAGGACGAAGTAGATAGTACTGCCGTGAAGCTGATGGAGGCGGGATTTGTCAATGTGAGAGTTGCTGAAACTCCAGACTACAAAGTATATACGATAGAAAACGATAGATATAAACTTCCGGCAGAAGGTTTTGCTGAGGCTAGAAGGATCATAGAATCTGCTTCCATTGATAAGAAGGCGGTCAAGCTCATCGGAACTCACTACGATGTTCCGGAACTCACCATGACCTATTTCCCACACAGCGAGTACTGGCACACCACAAAAAGACTTGATGAGAGTTGGGACGAGGTCAGGAAAACCCGGAAGCTCAACAGCAATTTTGGCAAGGTCAATATTGCAGTCTATCCCCAGGTCTCTTTGATGAACCTTATCATCAATCAGGTATATCAGAGCCTGTGGCAGCTAAGTCCTGCAATTGAGGTGTCATTGTGGCCGGGAATGAAGTTTACATACCAGCTGAAGATACCTATATATAATGACGGCTACGGAATCCTGGAAGACAAGGTGCATCCGGGCATGGTGAGTCTCTCACAGCGTTTCCGCGATCCTTGGAACCTAAACGTGATCGGTAAACTCACTGCCGGTACTTTCAGCAACAGCAGATATGGCGCAGCTCTGGAGATGGCCTATCATTTTCCGAATGAGCGTTTCTGGGTAGATACTCAGATGGCCTATCTCTCAATCTATTCTTGGGACGCTTTCAAATGGTACTACGGAACCGAGTTTAATTTTGTCTGGAATTTTTCGGCCAATTACTATAATCCTTCGTTGAAAACTCAGTTTATTCTTCGTGCTCAGAAGTTCTTGTTGGGTGATTATGGCGTAAAATATGAGATGATCCGTCATTTCAGGCACGCTTCAGTGGGACTCTATGCAGTCAAGGGCATCGATCCTCGCTTTGATACTGATCTTAATGTGGGCTTCAGGTTCCAGATTGCTCTTCCGCCATATCGTCACAAGAGACACGGTTATATCCCGAGGATTTCTGTCTCTCCGCACATGGGTATGTCCTATAATGCTAATAACGAGCAGATTTACTACAAGGAATTCCGCACGGAAACCACTGATAATATCATGAGCAACAATGCTTTTAACCCATACTATGTGAGTTCGGATATTTTTAAATAAAAATTTTTTTTATTGCTTTTTTTATTATATCTTTGCCCTCTGTTAGTTGTATGTTGTATACTTATCCCTTTACGCGTACTCTAACGCACAGACATGAAGTTAAATAAGTTTAATGTATAATGTTTTTTAAAATGAAGAAGTTTTTTTCTCTTATCGCGTTGGTAGGTCTCTTCGCAGCCTGCGAACCAGAGCAGATTTTGACTGCTTTCGAGGTAAATGACGCTGTCGCTACAATCGACGTTAAGGTTGTTGATGTATTGACAGGCGATGATGTTACTTCAGTTGCTACTATTACTGCTTCTAAGGGTACTGTTGCAAATGCTGTTGTTACAGTAACCGGTGATCCAGCTATCCAGGCACAGGACATTACTGTAACCGCTACATACAATGGCGAGTCAGCATCAATAGCTGTTCCTGTTAACTACATCCTTGCTGGTGGTAAGGCTCAGTACGCTGTCACAATCGTTGTCGGTTCTCCAGTTGATGCTTATGAATTTACATGCGGTCAAGCAGGTAACGGCAAACGCCAGATTATCACTAGCTATCTTAACAATGCAGATCAGAACTACTCACATGCTGGTCTTGAGAAGTGGGTTATGAACCCTACAGAGTTTATGCTCAAGGGTGTTGTTACATACGACTCACTCGCAGGTCAGGCAGTTGAGGATCTTGAGATTGTTCCTGGTTTTGAGAATGTTGCTACATTATATGCTGAGGCTTATCATCAGGGCCTTGCTCAGACTAAGAAGCAGTTTGAAATCACAGTTTCTGCATACTCATGGTATACAGCATACTCACAGATTCAGATCACAGCTTACCCATTTGCTGTTACAGCAACCAAGGATGGCAAGTCAGAGGTAGTTGCTACTTTCAACGTTGTTCTTTACGGCACTGCTGCTAACTACAAGGAGATCGCTATCCCTGCAGGTTATCACGGACACGGTCACTATGTACAGGGCCACGGCCACGCTCATGGTGACGGCACATACCCTAACGCCGGTGGTGGTATAGTTATTGGTGAGTAATTTTTGCGCTCTTTGTTTAACGAAATAGATTATTAAAGATATGAAACTTAGATTTATCGCTTTGTCACTCGCAGTTGTTGCTGGCGTTCTTTCAGCATCAGCTCAGGACAAGAATTGCAATGATGTCTTTGTAGGCGTTGGCGCTGGTGCAATTGCTCCATTCGCTTCAGGTATGAATACACCTGCAGTATATGCAAATATCCAGGTGGGTAAGTATATCACTCCAGTATGGGGCGTACGTGGTGTTGTAGCTGGTCCTTTCCAGAATCTCGACGCTAACAAGTACAATGCTACATATAAGGATGGCTCTGTATTCTCACAGAAGAACAAGCTTTTCGGTGAGCTCAATATCGACGGTATGTTCAATATCAGCAACCTTTTTGCTGACGATCTCGCTGCATTTGATGTATATGTATTTGCTGGTCCTACTATGAACCTTTCTTCAGTAGGTACTAAGTTTGCTGAGAAGCAGGATGCATATGTTATCATGGTAGAGGAGGCTGAGGGCCTTAAGGTTCGCTTCGGTGCAACTGCAGGTCTCGGTATGGCATACAACATCACTAAGGCTTTTGCTCTTGGTGTTGAGGCTCGCGTAGGTGTTACTCCTTCAATCTTCGGTGAAGCTGATGCATACCGCAATGCTGAGCCAACTGGTCGTCTCACACTCAATGGTGTTTGGACTATCGGTGGTAAGAGAGGTAAGGTTGCTCGCGCTGCTGCCGCTGCCGCTGCTGCTGGTTACATCTCAAAGGAGGCTGCTCAGGCTCTTGCTGATGAGGCCGTAGCTAAGAACCCTAAGATCGTTGAGAAGATCGTTGAGAAGGAAGTTATCAAGGAAGTTGAGAAGCTCGTTAACAACCAGGTTCCTGCTTCAACAGCTGTATTCTTCGAGATCGGTAAGGCTACTCTCACAGCTAAGGATAAGGCTCGCATCAAGCTCTTCGCTGAGGCTATCAAGGCTGGTTCTTCAGACGTAGTTTACGAGGTTGGTGGTTATGCTGACAAGAAGACTGGTAGCGCTAAGTACAACCAGACTCTCTCAGAGAAGCGTGCAAATGTTGTTTACGATGCACTCGTAGCGGCAAGAGACGCACTCGTAGTAGCTCCTGCAGACAAGACCGACCTTAGCAACCTCCTCGCTTCCGCAGCTCTTCTTAATGAAGAGGAC
>CALEJC010000101.1 GCA_937898205.1 uncultured Bacteroidales bacterium | reverse complement strand
GTCTATCTCATGCCTGTCAGTCTCCGACACATTTCCGGCAATCCTCAAAGCCGAACGACCCAACGAAAGCATAAAAGGCCCGAATGACATTGACACCACTCCATCGTATAATCTGAATTCCCTGATGATTGCATCTATGCGGGCATCGGGGATCTGATTCTCCTTCTGTCTTGCCGAAATCAACGTCGGCATAAGCGTCAAAGCAAGAACAAATATTAAAAGTTTTGTCTTCATTTGCTGTGTTTCTCGTTATTCTTTGACATATAGACGCAAGTTAGGCAAAAATGTTAACAAAAAAATGCGTATCTTGGGCAAGATTTGCATGTAATAATACTTTAACCAATACAAAATGAAACGTATCACTCTTATCGCTGCAGCTATTGCGCTGCTTGCAGGCCTCAGCGCCTGCACTCAGTCTACAAAGACTGCCAATGAACCTCAAACTGACTCCAACACACCGCTTCACCTCCTCCAGCCGGACTACATCATCCCTTATGGTGTCCCTGCTGTTGCTGACATCAAGGCCGATCTTGATAGAGTTCTTGCATTTGTAGATGCTGAGACTCCGACACAAGTGCTTGAGGACGGCAAGCTTGCAAGAGGCGCTTTCCGCCTTGCAAGTTATGAGTGGGGCGTAACTTACTCTGCTATGCTCAAGGCCGGCGAAACTACCGGAGACCCTGCATATACAGAATATACAACAAAACGCCACAGCTTCCTTGCCGAGCAGGCTCCAATCTGGGCCAAGGTGCGCGAAGAAGGTGGTAGAATCGATGGTCAGATGAGCCAGGTGGTCAATCCACGCGTGCTTGACGATGCAGGTGCAGTGTGTGTTTCTATGATCAGAAACCAGTTTGCAAATCCAGATCTTGACCTCCGTGCCATCATCGACAACTACATGAAGGCCATCAACAATGAATATCGTCTCGAAGACGGTACTCTTGCAAGAAACCGCCCTCTCGCCAATGCCGTATGGCTTGACGATATGTTTATGGGCATCCCTGCAATCGCTTGGTATGGCAAGCTCACAGGTGACACCAAGTACTTTGACGAGGCCATCAGACAGATCCGCCTCTTCAAGGAGAAGATGTGGGTTCCAGAGAAGAAACTCTTCCGTCACGGTTGGATCGAGGCCATGGACTACCACCCTGCATTCCACTGGGGAAGAGCCAACGGTTGGGCTATCCTCACTCTTTGTGAAGTGCTTGACGCGCTCCCAGAAAACTACCCTGGCAGAGACGAGCTCATGGATCTTTACAGACAGCACGCAATGGGACTTCTCGCTCTTCAGAGCAGCGAGGGATTCTGGCATCAGCTTCTTGACCGCAACGATTCATACCACGAGACAAGTGCAACAGCAATCTTTGCATACTGCCTTGCTCACGGTGTAAACGAGGGCTGGCTTAACCCTCTTACCTATGTTCCTACAATCTGCCTCGCTTGGAACGCAGTTTCAACTCAGATCGATGAGGCCGGTATGGTACACGGCACTTGCGTAGGTACAGGTATGGCATTTGACCCTGCATTCTACTACTATCGTCCGATCAGCCCTTATGCTGCTCACGGATATGGTCCGGTGGTATTTGCCGGTGCAGAAATCATCAAGCTCCTCAACTCTACTTACCCACGTCTCAACGACAACGCGGTTCAGTTCTACGATGAGGACTACTCTTCAAAG
The DNA here is from genome assembly GCA_937898205.1 of uncultured Bacteroidales bacterium. GTDB lineage: Bacteria > Bacteroidota > Bacteroidia > Bacteroidales > UBA932 > Cryptobacteroides. The sequence continues at coordinate 3,692 of CALEJC010000101.1, read as the reverse complement.
GGTGCAATCTTCTCTGTAAGATAATTTATGAAAAGGACATTATTACTCATCTCGCTAGCTCTGATGATCTCAGGGTCAGCGATTTATGCTCAGACCAAATCTTGGTCCGGCATACACAAGGTGACGCTTGAGCAGGCTGCCGAGCGTTTTCAGAACCCACCGCAGGAGTTTGCCAGCCACGTAATCTGGGGCTGGGAAGGTCCGATGGATCTCAAGACCATACAGTCAGACCTTGATTCAATCAAGGCCAAAGGCTTCCAGTCAGTTATTTTTGAGGCCGGATATAAACTCCCATACGAATACCTCTCTGAGGATTGGTTCAAGGGCATTCAGACCGGCGTAAAAGAAGCCAAGAAAAGAGGCTTGAAGGTGTGGATCATCGACGAGGGCAAGTATCCTAGCGGCTTTGCCGGTGGCAAATTCAGCAAGGAGAAGCCAGAGATGAGGATGAAAGCCATCGTGCAGACTGAGAAGATCGCAGTAGCCGAAGGCCAGAGCATCTCTCAGCAGGTGAGCGGCTTCAGCGCAGTTGCAGTGAGCAGATCAGGCAAGCCAAACCAGACAGTGCCTGTAGTAGGCGGCAAGGTCAACTTCACAGCCACTTGTGGCGACTGGGATATCATTGTTGCCGGCTCTGACTACCGCACAGGTCAGACTCGCGCAGTCAACAACCCTACCGGAGGCAAGGACACTACAAATTCGCTCTGCGACTACCTCAGCCCTGAGGCTGTGAGACAGTTCATCGATTGGACTCACGAGCAGTATAAGAAATATCTCGGCAAGGAGTTTGGCACTACTGTGCTTGGATTCCGTGGCGACGAGCCTGATTTTGCATACCTCCCTTGGACACCAAACATGGTAGCTGAGTTTAAGGCACGCAAGGGCTACGACCCTACTCCATATTTTGCCAGCCTTCTCACAAGCAACCAGACTGTGGTTGAAAACCGTTTCCGCGCTGACTATTGGGACGTATGGTCTGAGCTCTTTGCTGTCAACTTCTTCCAGCAGCAGGCAGACTGGTGTGAGGAAAACGGTCTTGCTCACATCACCCACCTCAATAACGACCACAATATGCCGGTGTGCATCAGAGCCGGTGGTAACCTCTTCCGCAACTTGAGCAAGATCCAGGTTCCCGGCGTAGATGCTATCTGGAACCAGATCTGGCCGGAGACAGTCAATGACTTCCCTAAGTTTGCTTCTTCAGTATCACACGTATACGGCAAGCCAAGAGCATTCAGCGAAAGCTTTGCGGCATACAACACCCCACCTTCAATCCCACAGGCCAAGTATGCCGTTGATTACCAGATCGTAAGAGGTATCAACTTCTTTGAGTTTATGTTCTGGATGGCAGGTTCACAGAGACCAAACTGGATGACAGATCCTCGCATGAAGGGCCTCAACGAGTACACCAACAGAGCCACATATCTCTTCTCAGTGGGCAAGCCTGGCGCCAAGGTTGCCATGTACTACCCTAGCTCGACATTCTGGCTCAACAACCAGGCAGTCAATCAGGATCTCGTAAATGCAGCTCATATCCTTCTCCAGAACCAGAAGGACTTTGACTGGGTTGATGACGACGCATTTACAGAGGCTCTTGAGGTTGTAGACGGCGGTTTCAAAAACATGAGCGGTCAGACCTATAACACTCTCATCATCCCATCTTGCGACGCCATCAAGATCTCAACATGGGAGAAAATCAGAGAGTTTGCGCAGGCCGGTGGCACAGTCCTCTTCTGGGGAAGAAAGCCTACTATGCTTGTCGGCAAGACCTTTATGAACCCTATGCCTGTACCTGATGTACCAGAGTGGTTATATGAGCCATCATTAAGCTGGACAGCTCGCGTGGCTTCTGCAATGCCAAGCCCTGAGTTTGAGATTGTTAAGCCTGCCCCTGTGCCTGGCCAGAGACCTGCACGCAGAGCACCGGGTGAAGTGCAGAAGGCTGATCCTAATACATTTATCAACTACTCTCGCAGAGTGATTGACGATGCAGAGTTCTTCTTCATCTTCAACGAGGGCGAGGAGAGCTGCACATTCAAGGCTGACCTCTGCAAGACTGGCGAGGTAAAGAAGTGGGATGCCACTACTGGCGAAGTGAGCCCATTTGAGGCCACTGTAGTGGACGGCAAGACCCGCATCGAGATGACACTTGCTCCATGGGAGAGCGTAATCATCTCCATCAAGTAATCTTCACAGATAACATAATTGCTAAAAAGAGCGACCTTGACGGTCGCTCTTTTTGTACCTGGTTATGCGTAACTATCTTAGTCCTCGAGTTCAGAGACGATGTGCATTGTGTCTCTTGCGATCATGAGCTCCTCATTGGTTGGGATGAGAGCCACCTTCACGCTTGAATCAGGAGTTGAGAGGATGGCTTCATTGCGAGAGTTCTCGTTGACCTCGTTGTCGATCTTAACTCCCATAAATGAGAGGTTCTCACAGATGTGACGACGAAGACGAGGATTATTCTCACCGATACCGGCTGTAAAGACGATGAGGTCTACACCGTTCATCTCAGCGATATAAGAACCGATGTTCTTGATTGTATCGTAGGTGAGCTTCTTGAGCACGATCTTGGCTCTCTGATCACCCTCAAGAGCGAGGTCGTTGAGGTCACGGAGATCTGAAGTCTTGCCTGAAAGTCCGAGGAAACCACTCTTCTTGTTCATGATGTCAGTCATCTGGTCAGGAGTAAGACCTTCTTTCTTCATGAGGAAAGGAACGATGCTGGCGTCGATATTACCGCAACGGGTACCCATGATCATACCCTCAAGTGGAGTAAAGCCCATAGATGTGTCAACTACCTTACCGTTCTCGATAGCAGTGATCGAGCTACCGTTGCCAAGGTGGCAAGTGATGATCTTGGAGTTATTGATGTCAATGCCTGCAAACTCAGCACCTCTCTGAGAAACATACTGGTGTGAAGTTCCGTGAGCGCCGTAACGACGTACCTTATACTTGGTGTAGTACTCATAAGGAAGCGCATACATGTAGGCATAAGGCTTCATGGTCTGGTGGAATGCGGTATCAAATGTCACAACCTGAGGGACCTCAGGAAGCACGTTCTTGATCGCATCGATACCAAGAAGGTGAGCCGGATTGTGAAGAGGAGCAAGATCGCAGCAGATCTTGATCTTCTCGATCACATCATCATCTACAAGCACACTGCCTGAGAAGAAATCAGCACCCTGCACGATACGGTGACCTACAGCCTCGATATCGTCAAATGTCTTGAGCACGCCATGCTCAGGATCTACGAGAGCCTCAAGTACGAGCTTCATACCTACTGTATGATCAGGGATTGGAAGTGTCTGGCTGAAAGGCTCTTTACCTGTAGGTTTGTGGGTAATGCATCCGTCTGGAAGACCAATTTTCTCTACAAGACCCTTGGCAAGAAGGTCAAAGACATTGTCGCTCTTCATATCAAGAAGCTGATACTTCACTGAAGAGCTGCCGCAGTTGATTACAAGTACTATCATATTAAGTTAATCGATTAATTCTATAGTTAGCCTACAAAATTACAAAATATTTAGGTAATATTTGAGGAAAATAACTTGAACTTTGAAAACTTCATCATCAATCAGTCTTGCCTACCTTGGAGGCATAGGGCTTATCGCTTTTTCTCCCTTAAAGGCGTCTGCTGCCGCCATCATTGCGGGGGTGAGTCTGTGCACTGCCTCTGCCTCTCTTCT
>CALEJC010000100.1 GCA_937898205.1 uncultured Bacteroidales bacterium | reverse complement strand
GTGCTATGGCCCTCAAGATCAAGATCCTTCAGTTTGCTGCATCTCCACTCTTCAACGACAGTGAGCCTTACTACGGCAACCAGTACACACTTGAAGATCCTTCAGTGTCTTGGTATGGCGGATATGACAAGAGCCGCTGGACTGCTGTAAAGAATGCTTGTGCTGACTTCTTCTCAGCTATGGCAGCAGGTGGTCACTATCAGCTTGTTACTCCATCTGCTCAGACACAGGAGGCATATGCTTATGCATACCGCTCAGCTTATATGCTCCAGAGCAGCACAGAGGTTGTGCACAGCGTACGTCAGTCTGACAAGGCTCACAGCAATGACTATGGTTTCTACAACCTCAGCTGGGGTGGCAAGGCAGATGGAAGCGGTGGCAACACACGTTTCAGCTATTCTCCAACTCAGGAGTTTGTAGAGATGTTCCCATGGGCAGACGGTACTCCGTTTGATTGGGATGAGCTTGAGGCCGGAAACAAAGTTCTCAATGGTGAGGCTCTCACACTGGACAATATGTTCATAAAGGGAGAGAGAAATCCTAGCGCTCAGATGCTTGCTAACCGCAAATACACCCGTGACCCAAGACTTTATGAGACTGTTGCTGTTAATGGCGCTCTCGTAGGTACAGACTGGGCAAATGGTAACAGAAGCGGTCAGAACTATGAGCTTTGGGTTGGTGGCACTCTTGCAGGTAATGGCCCTGTGGCTCAGAACAATATGTATCCTACAGGTTACCGTAACCTTAAGTATGTAGTAGGTGAGTCGTTTAGAAGAAAGCACGCTCAGTGGGTAGCTCTTCCTCTTAGTGACGTATATCTCACCTATGCAGAGGCTCTTCTCCAGGCTGACAGCGACAATGCAAAGGCTATCGAGCTCGTAGATGCTGTCCGCGCAAGAGTAGGTCTTGGTGGTCTTGCCGAGTGCAATCCTGACAAGAATCTTCTCAACGACGATGCAGCTCTCCTTGAAGAGATTCTCCGCGAGAGAGCAATTGAGCTTTCATACCAGGAGGCACGCTACTTCGATATGATCCGCTATAAGAGAACTGATCTCTTTGAGCGCACTCTTCACCGTCTCCTTATCTATCGTCAGGTTGACGGTAAGGATTCAGAGACTCAGTGGTATAATAGTGACAGAACTAGCGCTGCGCAGGGTTCAGAGCTTTGGTATGAGCCTTCACACTTCAGATATGAGAAGCAGCCTATCTCTGTGGGTGCTCGTAAGTGGTGGACTGATGGTTTTGATCCTAAGTGGTATCTCCAGCCGTTCCCAATCACTGAGATCAACAAGGGCTATGGCCTTATCCAGAATGCAGGTTGGTAGTCTAACGCAAATCTTTTAACAAATGAACAAGAAAAATATATTTGTGCTTGCGCTGTCAGCTTTTGTCTGCCTGGGCCTTTCTGCTCAGGAGGCTACTACCGCAGAAAACAAGGTAGTTGATGCCGGCCAGATCAAGTCGCTGACATTGGAGGAATCCACAGCAGCCGTTTCAATAATCACAGCGGAGGATATTGAGCACCGCTCTTCCAAGAATATCGGCAACAGTATTCTCGGACAGGGTAATGGTCTGATCTCTCTGCAGGGCGCTGGTCTGTATTCAGAGCAGAATCCTACTTTCTACGTGCGCGGTCTTCAGACTCTCAATGGCAACAATGCTCCACTCATCCTCGTAGATGGTATCGAGCGTAATATCCAGAACATTTCCGCCAAGGAAGTTGAGAGCGTGACTATCCTTAAGGATGCCGCTGCCGTTGCTCTCTATGGTTACAAGGGTGCCAATGGTGCTATCCAGATCACAACCAAGAGAGGTGCCTACAATTCACAGAAGGTGAAGTTTACCTATGACCATCAGTTCAACCAGCTCATCAACACTCCTAAGTTTGTTGATGGACACACCTATGGTCTTGCTATCAATGAGGCTCGTATCAACGATGGTCTTGGTGCTCGTTACAACGACAATGAGCTTCAGGCTCTCAAGGATGGATCTTATCCGCTTCTTTACCCAAGCGTAAACTGGGTAGATGAGACTTTCCGCAACACAGCTTCAACTGACAACTTCAATGTAGAGTTCAGCGGTGGTGCAGAGAGATTCCGTTATTTCGCAATGCTCGACCTCGTGGCTGACCGCGGCTTCATCAAGCAGTCAGAGGCCAATGAGGGCTACAGCACTCAGGACAAGTATGTGCGTGGTAACATGCGTCTTAACCTTGATGTAGACCTTACTCCTACTACTGATGTAAAGGTAAATATCCTCGGTATGCTCCTTGAGAACAACCGTCCTGGTAATAATGTAAATGTCTGGGATATGGTTTATACCGTGCCTTCAGCTGCTTTCCCTATCAGAGATGCAGACGGCCGTTGGGCTGGTAGCGACACTTGGGACGGTACCATGAACCCTGTGGCTCAGAGTGCCGGTGCAGCTTACTATAAGAACCACACCCGTGCCCTCTTTACAGACCTTACCATCAAGCAGGATCTCTCTTCTTGGCTTCCTGGCTTGGGCGCATTTGTAAAGGTTGCCTATGACAACATCTCCAACATCTACGAGAACCACAGCAAGACTTATATCTACTCTGTGACTACTCCTAACTGGGCTGCAGGTGCCGGCGCTCCTACTTTTACAAGCAAGAACCAGGGTAGTGACTCAGCTATGGGTTCAGGTTCAGGTACTAACAGCTATGACCGCAGAATGTATGCTGCCGGCGCTCTCACCTATGAGATGCAGGAGGATGTACACGATGTATATGCACAGTTGAAGTGGGACTATGACTACACAGACCCTAACGGTGTCAACAACACAGTATATCGTCAGAACGTCAGCCTTTGGGGACACTATGGCTATGAGGGTAAGTACCTCGCGGACGTGACTCTTGCAGCCAACGGCTCTAGCCGCCTTGCTCCTGGCACAAAGTGGGCTTTCTCTCCAACTGTGGCTCTTGGCTGGATCATGTCAAAGGAAGACTGGATGAACTCATCTTGGGTGAACTTCCTCAAGCTCCGCGCTTCAGCAGGTATCCTCAATGCTGACTACCTCCCAGGTGACAACTACTGGGCATACTACGCTCAGCAGTACACTACAAGCGGTGGCGGTTATCCATTTGACAGTAGCTTCAACCCAACATTTGGTACAACCAATCTCGGTCAGCTTGCTACAACCAATCCATATCACGAGACAGCAGCCAAGTTTAACTTCGGTGTAGATACTCGCGTATTCAACGGTCTTTCAGTATCCGCTGACGCCTACTACCAGCGCAGAGCCAACATCTGGGTAAGCTCAGAGGGTAAGTACTCAGACGTACTCGGTAAGGAAGCTCCTTATGAGAATGGTGGTATCGTAGACAGCTGGGGTGGAGAACTCGGAGTCAACTACACCAAGACTGTGGGCGATTTTACATTCAACCTCGGTGGTAACTTCAACCTTAACCGCAACAAGATCGTGGATATGCTCGAAGAGCCTCGTATGTATGATAATCTCATCCAGACAGGTCAGAGCGTTAACCAGCTCTATGGTCTCAAGGCTATCGGTTACTTCAAGGACAATGCTGACATCGCTGCAAGCCCTGTGCAGACCTTCACTACAGTACGTCCTGGTGACATCAAGTATGAGGATGTCAATGGTGACAACGTGATTGATGCCAACGATACAGTTCCTATCGGCTTCAGCACTACAGCTCCTCAGCTCTTCTTCAACTTCCAGCTTGGCGCTGAGTGGAAGGGCCTCGGATTCTATGCTCTCTTCCAGGGTGCAGGTCGTTACAGTGCTGTCCTCAATACTAAGAGTATGTATTTCCCACTCGTGGACAATACCAACATCTCTCAGTACTACTACGACAACAGATGGACTCCATCTAACCAGGATGCCCTCTTCCCAAGACTTAGCAGCCAGAGCAATGCCAACAACTACCGCACCAACACTGTATTCCTTGCAGACCGCTCGTTTGTGAAGCTCCGCAACATTGAGCTTTACTACAACGTGCCGGAGAATCTTCTCCGCAAGACTACTTTTGTAAAGGGTGCTAAGGTATATGTGAGAGGAAACGATCTCTTCAGCTTCGACAAGATGGCTGTCAGCGATCCTGAGGCCTATGGCGTTTCTCAGCTCTACCGCAGCGTAGTTGCAGGTGTGAGTCTTACTTTTTAATCTATAATGACTAATATAGAATAGATATGAAAAAGAATATATTTATCATCATAGGTGCAGCTCTCATGTTCTTTGCTTCTTGTGACAACATGAACTATCACGAGTACAATGTCTATGACAAGGACTATATCACAAAGAACTTCGCCAATGTAGGTGGTTTCATGACTGACATCTACAATACCGTAGAGTATGACTTCGGTAACTACAGCGGTGGTGCTATGCAGGCTTCTGCTTCAGACGAGAGTATGTACAGCATCATGGGTAACGGCATCGAGGATTTCTACAACGGTGGTTGGAGCCCAACCAACGCCAAGGGCGGCAGCTGGAATGCTATGTATGAAGGCATCGCTACTTGTAACACTGTGCTCACAGAGATGCAGGGTCTCAACTTTGAGGAGCTCATCCTCAACTCTGACTACCCTCAGCAGATGCACAGATACCAGAATTACAAGTATGAGGCCCGTTATATGCGCGCATACTTCTACTTTACTCTCGTGAGACAGTATGGTGGTGTGCCAATCGTAGAGCCAGAGATGACTCTTGAGGAAATCAATACCATCAAGCGTTCAAGCGCTGACGAGGTATTTAAGTATATCATCGACGAGTGCGCTGCTATCCAGGGTTCTATCATCGAGGATTACTCAAATCTTGGTGACTTTGCTCTCGGTGTAACAGAGACTGGTCGTGCTGACAAGCTCGCAGTCCTCGCTCTCAAGGCTAAGGCTGCTCTCTACTGGGCAAGCCCACTCTTCAATGAGTCCGGAGACAAGTCTCGTTGGGAGACAGCTGCTTCTTACTATGAGGAGCTCATCGCTGCCTGCGAGAAGAGAGGCAAAGGCTTGACCAAGAATTATGAGGACCTTTGGGCTACATTGAACTACTCTACTCCTGATATTACAAAGGAGATCATCTATGGCCGTCGTTATATGGGTAGCACAAGTGGTGACAACCTCGTGGAGACCAACAACTATCCTGTAGGTGTAGAGGGTGGTGCAGGTGGTAACTGCCCTACTCAGAACCTCGTGGATGCATATGTAATGACCAACGGCAAGCCTATCGGCGCTGCTGACAGCGGTTATGACCCTGCAAATCCTTATAAGGACCGTGACCCAAGACTTGCTCTCACAGTGGCTGTCAATGGTGACAAGTGGCCTACTTCTTATGAGGTAGCTCTTGAGACCTTCCAGGGTGGCGTAAACGCCGAGCCTATCGCCGGCGCAACTCCTACCGGCTACTACCTCAAGAAGCTCTGTCATGGTGAGATCTCTCTTGCAGCCAACGGACGTGTGAAGACCAACTTCCACACCTACGTTGTCTTCAGAATGGGCGGTATCTATCTTGACTATGCTGAGGCTCTCTTCCGCGCTACAGGTGGTGCTGACGTTAAGGGTAGCTACAAGATGACAGCTCGTGAGGCTGCTAGCAAGACCCGTGAGAGAGTTGGTATTCCTGCATTTGAGGCAGGTATGAGCAACGAGGCTTTCTGGGAGGCATACAAGAACGAGCGTATGGTTGAGCTCGCATTTGAGGGCCATCGCTTCTGGGATGTACGCCGCTGGAAAGAGGCTGACAAGTACTTCACTAAGGTGAAGCAGGCCAAGATCACTAAGAACGCTGACGGCACATTCTCTTACAACTATCCAGAAGTTTCAAGACAGTGGAATGACAAGATGTATTTCTTCCCAATCCCTCAGTCTGAAATCATGAAGAACAAGAACCTTGCTCAAAACCCAGGGTGGTAGGATTCTTCTTACTAATACAAAAAAGCCCGGCACGTTGGTGCCGGGCTTTTTTCTATATGAATTAAAGAAATCTTCCCTGTTTCATTGACTCTTGTCTATATGCGTATATACTATCCAGATCTTTAATAATCAATGGGATAGATCTTATCGGTGCAAGAGACAGATTTTTTATGCTCATCGCCACAAGCATGACCACTTCCCACAAGACTCTGAAGAAGAAGACTCCCCAAGGCCGACTAAGCCTCACGCGGGATGACACCAGTTTCAGCTTCATGCGCTGAGATTTGTTCAGGACGCGAGCTGCCCTGTCGTGCACCGCCTTTGCTGCAGGCACTACTGCCGCTTCATAATCAAAGTAGTGAAGACGGTCAATGTAATTATCATCCTCACCATATTGCTTGAAGGCAGGACTAAATCCGCCCACAGTCTTTATCACCTCCACAGGGAGAAGCCAGTGTGCAGCCATCACAAAAGGCACCTCAACCACCTGGGAATCCACATCGGCATAGATGTAGCGAGCGCACTTGCGGGCAAAGCCGGCATCCATCTCCCCTGCGGCATTCATCTGCATCGGGCTGAGAAGTCCGCAGAAATCCTTGGCTGCATCAAGCAGAAGAGCAAGCGTATCCTTCTGCAGCCAAGCATCTTGATTGAGCAGATATACAAAGTCATATCCCTGCTCTATCGCTCGCCTGAAGCCAAGATTGTTGGCCGCGCCGAAGCCGAGGTTTTCTCCGGGCTCAAGCACCTCAACCCAAGGGAATTGCTCACGCAAGGCAGCCACGGTGCCGTCTGTGGACCCGTTATCAACCACCAGCACATCGCAAGGATGCGACGATGCTTCCAGACTTGAGAAGCATTTCTGCAACCAAGGCATGGCATTGTAGGTGACGACTATCGTGAGGACTCTAGGCATGGTGCAGGCGTTTATAATATTTGACAAACAGCTCTTTAGGGCTGCGGCAGGAAAGTATCGCTGCGCAGATGTGTGCAAATGTCTGCAGCTTGATCTTATTGACTTCGCTTGGCGCAAATGTGTACCTCAGCGCTGCCTTGGCACATTTGAGCGCTTCTGCGGCAAATACGCCGGCGGCAAGCAACAGATATTTGAGGCGTCTGCCTTCGCTGAAGAAAATCAATGAGCCGCGGACTGCTGCAGGTCGCACGGCAGTGGAGATTTTTGATGCGGTTGTGCGCCAGAGGTGCACGATGGTCGCATCGGCATCGACATAAAGCTCATATCCCCTCTTACGGGCAAGAGTCGAGAGGGCGAGGTCCTCAGGAGTAAAGAAATATCTCTCATCAAAGAAGCCAAGCTCCTTAAAAACATCTGTCTTTATCAAAAAAGCAGCACCTGTGATGTTATATGTCTTGTAGACCTGGTCAAACACAGGTTGGAGGCCTACTATATTATTGATCGGCTCTTTATAGCAATGCCACTGCTGGAGAAGATATTTGCGGGCCGGATAGACAGGGCGTCCGCAAAGCTGAAGGCTTCCGTCTTCGTTGAGCAACTTAGGCGAAACTATAGCTGTGCTTTCCGGGAGTTTCTCAATATCCGAAACCAGCCGGGCGATGGTATCTTCCTTCATCAGGGTATCGTCATTGAGCACAAAGCAGTATCTGCCTTGGGCCTGTCGCAATGCAAGGTTATTGTTTTCTGAAAAGCCTCGGATCTCTGTGCTCTCGATAAACTTTACCCACGGAAAATCTCGTCGTGCCTGCTCGAGATTGTCTTTTGAGAAAAGATATGCCACCACAAAGGTCTCCTGCGGCAAAGAACAATGCTTCTCTATACCGCTCAGACAGGGATACAAGTTATCCAGCCTGTTCATACAGACTATCACAATGCTTACTACCGGGGCTTTTGTTGACATAATTGAGCGCAAGATACAAAAAAAGGGCTAAATCAGCCCCTCCGGAAGATCCAAGTTCAGCTCTCTGCTCTCAGGATCTGCAGAAATTATGAAATCTTCGTGCAGAGGTATGAGGGTCTCTCCCACATAGATGCAGAGATTGCCCGGGATGGGCTCGATGCCCCCGATTTCTCCCACCGGCTCACCTCTGTTGAGAAGCATCCAGCCTGTGAAATCCTCCTCGTCTTCATCATCCCACTCGCCTTCGATAAAAACATCCCTGCCCACGATCTCTTCGGCATCCTCAAGAGTGAATACATCGTTGAGATGGACAATTGCTTTGGAAGTGCCTCTTTTCTGAAGGCTTTGGATAAAAAACGGAACCGGGAGTTCATCAAAATAGATGAATACCGGTTCCTTAAGATTAATGTCCTCAACAGCGATGTCGCGCACGCTTATCAGAATGCCGCCATCGGTGCCGTTGGACTTAAGAATCTTTGCAATCTGGAGCATTAAGCCTCAGCAGCCTCTTCTGCAGCTTCCTCTACCGGAGCCTCAGCAGCAGCCTGAGCAGCAGCAAGCTCAGCAGCCTTAGCAGCGATAGCTGCAGCGCGTGCCTCGTTTACCTTTACTTCCTCAGCCTTGGCAGCCTTCTTAGCCTCAATTGCAGAGTTCTTGATGTTTGACTTCTTAGCCTCGAGTTTAGCAGCAGCCTGAGCCTTCCAATCTGCAAACTTCTTGTCAGCCTCAGCCTGAGTGAGAGCACCCTTAGCTACACCGCCATCGAGGTGGTGACGAAGGAGAACACCCTCATAAGAGAGGATACGACGTGCAGTGAGAGTAGGCACAGCACCCATCTTGATCCATGCAAGAGCACGCTCTGAATCGAGGTTGATTGTTGCAGGGTTGGTGTTTGGGTTGTAAGAGCCGATCTGCTCGATGTAACGACCATCGCGAGGTGCGCGTGAATCAGCCACTACAATGTGGAAGAATGCGAAATTCTTCTTTCCGTGGCGCTGAAGACGAA
>CALEJC010000099.1 GCA_937898205.1 uncultured Bacteroidales bacterium | reverse complement strand
TTTTAAGAATTTTGGAGGCGTACACAACGCCTATACCGTCGGCAAGGAGAAGCTCAAACGCTGTGCTGCAACTGCCCGCCAGCACAATATGCGCATCCATATTCACCTCTCGGAGACCGAGAAGGAAGTGCAGGATTGCCTCAAGGAGCACGGCAAGACTCCGGTGCAGTATCTTGACTCGATCGGATTCCTGGGCCCGGACGTGATTGCCGCTCACTGCGTGCATGTCGCTGAAAGCGAATGGAAGACCCTAGCACGCCGAGGCGTGACGGTGAGCCATTGCCCTTGCTCCAACATGAAGTTGGGCAGCGGCCGTTTTCCATATGAGCTCGCGCTCAATTCGGGTTGCCGCATCACTCTTGGCACCGACGGCGCGTCGTCCAACAACAATCTGGACCTTCGCGAAGAGATGAAGTTTGCATCGCTCCTTGCCAAGGTCAGCGGCGATCCAAGTCTGCTGCCGGCAGAAGAGCTCTTCCGCTGGGCGACAAAAAACGGAGCAGAAGCCTTCGGCATCAATGCAGGAGAGATTGCGGTAGGGAAGAGGGCAGACCTGATCCTGGTTGACCTCTCCAACCCTCGCATGCAGCCTTGCCACAACCTGATTTCCAACTTTATCTACAGCGCCGACTCATCCTGCATCACCAATGTCATCTGCGACGGCCGGATAGTGAAATAATACTAAAAAGCGGATGCAGTCATCAAGACGCATCCGCTTTTCTTAGTATTTGGTCTGAGTGATTACTTCTCAGGTCTCATGATAACCTCGATGAAGTTGCCTGAGTTGAGGATCTCAGCTGCAGCAGCCTTGATGTCTTCCGGAGTGAGAGCAGAAACTGCTGCTTCATACTCGGCTGCGTGATCGTAGCCATAGAGGACATACTGGTTGATTGCGCTGGCCCAGTAGCTGTTGCTCTGCTTGCGCTCTGAGATGTTTTTCTCAAGGTTCTTGACGGTCTTGTCGAAGTGATCTGCGCTCGGACCATTGGTGGCAAGGGCCTGGATGCCCTCGACTGCAAGCTCGCGAAGTCTGTCTGCCTGTGCCTCGTTGGTCTGGAACTGCACCTGTACTTCTGCGGTGTTGAGTGGCTCGTGGCTGATTGCTGCCATGGCCTGAGCACCGTATGTGCCACCTTCGCTCTCGCGCATAGTCTCAGTGTAAACCATGTTAAGGATATAGCTGAGAGCTGAATAGCTGACGGCGTCCTTGATTGTATACTTCTTGTCAGCGCTATAGATCTGAGCGACAGTAACCATTGGAGTAGCCATCTTGGTTCTGAAGTCCTCAACCTTCTTGCCCTTGACATAACCGTCGCCTCTGTATGACCAGTCTGCGGCTTTCTTGCCCTTAGGGAGAGATCCGATATACTTCTGAACCAGCGGAGTGATGGCCTCAGGATCAAAGTCACCGGCGATGATGACGGTTGTGCCGGCTGCATCTTTGAAGAGCTGCTTCCAGTTTTTCTCGATAGTTGCGAGGTTGGCCTTGGCGATAACTTCTTCGCTGATGAGCATTCGACGTGGGCTGTCGTAGATTGTGCCGTAGAGCTTCTCTGAAAGTGCCCAGTTTGGAGTGCTCTTCAAGTTAGGAAGGATGGACTCGATCTGTGCGATGCCCTGATTGTACTCTTCTTCGTCAAAGCGTGGCTGAGTGAAGTAGAGGTAGGCCATCTGAAGAGCAGTCTCGAAGTCTTTCTGAGTTGTAGACGCTGAGATGCCGTGAGTATATGTGTCAATAAATGGCTGTACTGAAACTTCCTTGCCGGCAAGCATCTTATTGACAGTGGTCTTAGGGAACTCTGCGATACCTGTATTGCTCTGGTAGAGAGAGAAGATGTTTGGCTCAAATGAAATCATGTCCTCGTCAGAGATAAGGCTCTGGCCGCCCTTCTTCTCAATAGTGATGCTGATGCGGTTCTTCTCGTGATCTACAGGATAGAGGATCACCTCTGCTCCGTTGGCAAGAGTGAGCTTGGTAGCATCGTAGATGGTCTTGCTTGTCTTCTTGATCTTGCTGCCCTTGAGAGTGGCAGGATCGAGGAATGCTGTAGGGATCTCTTCGCCGGCAACCTGCTCAAGCTCTGCGTTCTGAACAGCTGTGAGTGTCTCAAGGATCTGAGCCTCGGTAGGATGTACATTGCCTTCCTTCTCGATGCCCTCGTAGAGGATTACCATGTTCTCACGGGTGAGGATCTGAGTGGCTACCTGGTTGATGACTGCTGCAGAAATCTGAGGCATGATGGCTTTTACAAGCTCAAGCTCAGTCTGAGGAGTCATAAACGGCATATTATCAAAGAAATGATAGATATAAGGATATACAAACTGGCTGTTGCTACGAGTGTCTGCGCGGGAAGCTGCGTTTTCAAGCTGAGAGATAATCTCAGTCTGAGCGCGCTTAACCTCAGCATCAGTGAAGCCGAAGCGGCTCATCTTTTCAAGCTCTGTCATGAGGGCCTTGAAGCCTTCCATTGTCTGTCCATCCTTGCAGTTGACCTGACCAAGAACAACTTCACATGTCTCTGTGAGCTTGCCCATGCCAAATCCTGCAGCGATAAACGGAGCGTTGCTGCCTGATGAGAGGTCGTCAAATCTCTCGCTCATCACAAGAGACATGGTCTGCTTGATGAGCTCTGTCATCAAACCTACAGCTGTGCTGTTGAGTGCTTCTGGAGTCGGCTCGCTCTTCCAGTATACTGTGAAGTTTACACCGGTGTTTTCAGGATCTGTGAGGATGCCTACGATAGGTTCTTTGTTGTCAGGAATCTTGATGACGTCCTTGGCCTTAGGGTTCTCTGCTGCTGGGATGTCTGCAAAGATGGTCTTGATCTTTGCCTCTACCTCGTCCACGTCTATATCTCCAACTACGATAAGGGCCTGCATGTCAGGACGATACCATGTCTTGTAGAAGTTTACGAGGCTCTCTGGCTTGAAGGTCTTGAGGTTCTCCTCGCTACCGATGATGGTGCAACCGTTGTATTTGGAGTCGCCGTAGAGGTAAGGCATTGCGGCTTCTCTCATGCGCCATGAAGCGTCGTTTCTAGATCTCTTCTCCTCAAGGATCACACCTCTCTCGGCATCGATCTCTGCAGGATCGCAAGTCACGAAGTGAGAGTAGTCGTGCATGATCAGAAGGCATGTGTCAACGACAGTTGGTCTCACTAGCGGGATGTTGTTGAGAAGGTAAATTGTCTGCTCAACGCCGGTAGAAGCATTGACATTGCCGCCAAATGATGCACCGATGCTCTCGAGCCAGTTAAGGATGCCCTTTCCTGGGAAGTTCTTGGTGCCGTTGAAGCACATGTGCTCAAGGAAGTGAGCGAGACCATCCTGATCAGGTGTCTCCTGGATGGCACCCACGTTGGTCGCGAGATAGAACTCCGCTCTATTGGCTGGCTTCTCGTTGTGACGGATATAGTAGGTCAATCCGTTTTCGAGCTTACCGACTTTTGTCTCAGGATCGTTTGGGAGTTGTGGAAGTTCCTGTCCAAAACTCAAAACAGCGGCGCATAAAAGCACCGCTGTCATAATAAAGAATCTCTTCATTGTTCTTAGTATTTAAATCCGGTACTCAATAATAGTACAAAGATACTAAAAAACTAAGAGCAAGATCAGTAAAGTCGATTTTATTTGCCTGCAAGTCTCTTGTAGGTCTCAAGACGGATCTTTGCAAACTCCTCAGTCTTCTCAAGAAGCTCAGTAGCGCTCTCTGGGAAGAGTTTGTGGAGAGAAGCAAATCTCACCTCACCCTTGAGGAAGTCCTGGAACTTAGTCCAATCAGGCTCCTTAGAGTCAAGAGTAAATGGATTCTTTCCGTCAGCCTCAAGAGCCGGGTTGTAGCGATAGAGATGCCAGTAACCACACTCAACAGCAAGCTTCTCCTCCTTCTGGCTGAGACCCATACCGGCCTTCAAACCGTGGTTGATACAAGGAGAGTATGCGATGATGAGAGATGGTCCGTCATATGCCTCAGCTTCCTTGATGGCGTTGAGGTACTGAACTGGGCTGGCACCCATAGCAACCTGTGCTACATATACATAACCGTAGGACATTGCGATTTCTGCAAGGT
>CALEJC010000098.1 GCA_937898205.1 uncultured Bacteroidales bacterium | reverse complement strand
GGAAGGATCTGTGATGCTGGACGGGTCGCTCTACATCCTGACATGGACCAACAAAGTGGCATTTGTCTATGATGCCAAGACCCTTAAATATGAAAAGACCTACTCCTACCCTCGTGAGGGATGGGGTCTGACAACTGATGGCTCATCGCTGATTGCTTCGGACGGAAGCTCAAAGATCTATTTCATGGACAAGAACTTCAAACAGCAGAAAAGCATCTCCGTCACCCTGAACGGACGTCCGGTGAGATATCTCAATGAGCTGGAATGGATAGACGGTAAGATATGGGCCAATGTCTACCTCACAGACATGATTGTCATCATCAACCCTAAGAGCGGCAAGGTTGAGGCAACTATTGATTGCACCAACCTGCTCTCAAAACAGTTAAAGAAGCCGGATACAGATGTCCTCAACGGCATCGCCTACAATCCTGAAACAAAGAAAATATATCTGACAGGAAAAAACTTGCCAAGACTCTTTGAGATTGAGCTCCAGTAGACAAAAAAACCGAGGCGCCTTGCGTCTCGGTATTTTTTCCTATCTGTATCGCAGAAATTACTTCTTGCGAGCCTTGTATCTCTGGTAGAACATATCAACACGACCAGCTGTATCGACGATCTTCATCTTGCCGGTGTAGAAAGGGTGAGATGTGTTTGAAATCTCAAGCTTTACGAGTGGGTACTCAACGCCATCAATTGTAATGTTTTCCTTGCTGGTAGCGCAAGAGCGAGTGATGAACACTTCCTCGTTTGACATATCCTTGAAAGCTACAAGTCGGTAGGTTTCGGGATGGATTCCTTTTTTCATAATTACACTAGTGTTTTAAAATCGGGCGCAAATATACAAAATAATTTCGTAATTTTGCAACTATGACACTTATAAAATCAATATCTGGTATTCGTGGCACTATCGGTGGCCAGCCAGGCGAGGGTCTTAGCCCTGTAGATATCGTAAAATTTACTTATGCATACTGCGCTTGCCTCAAGACTCGCAAGCCTGTAGCCAACAATGGAAACAAATATAGAGTCGTTGTCGGTCGCGATGCCCGCATCAGCGGACAGATGGTAGAAAACCTCGTATGCGGCACTCTCGTGAGCTGCGGCGTGGACGTGGTCAACGCAGGTCTTGCTTCGACTCCGACCACAGAGCTTGCAGTGGGTTTCAGCAATGCCGACGGCGGCATCATCATCACAGCAAGCCACAACCCTAAGCAATGGAACGCCCTCAAGCTTCTCAATGAGAAGGGAGAGTTCCTCTCAGCAGCAGAAGGACAGGCCATCCTTGACCTTGCAGAAAGCGGTGATTTCAACTTCTGCCCGGTTGAAGAGCTTGGCACCATCACATACAAAGATTTTACCCAGCAGCACATTGATTCTGTGCTCAACCTCCCATCTGTAGACAAAGAGGCCATAAAGGCAGCCGGTTTCAAGGTTGTGCTCGACGCAGTCAACTCTGTCGGCAGCATCATCATGCCTGCCCTGCTTGAGCAGCTTGGCGTTGAGTGCATCACCATCAACGGTGAGCCAAACGGCATATTTGCCCACAATCCCGAGCCGCTTCCAGCCAAC
Source organism: uncultured Bacteroidales bacterium (assembly GCA_937898205.1). Lineage (GTDB taxonomy): Bacteria > Bacteroidota > Bacteroidia > Bacteroidales > UBA932 > Cryptobacteroides. Next base: position 2,500 of record CALEJC010000098.1, on the reverse strand, counting down.
CTCGTCGAGCTCAGCGAGCGCGTGGTGAGCGAAGGCGCAGTGCTCGGCATCAGCGTTGACCCGGACGTGGACAGACTTGCATTCATCTGCGAGGACGGTCAGCCTTTTGTAGAGGAATACACTCTTGTGGCAGTAGCCGAATATTTGCTTGAACGCGCTGCCAAGCAGGGTGTCAGCCCTCTTATCACCGTCTCCAACCTCAGTTCAAGCCGCGCACTCCGCGACGTGACCGAGAAGCAGGGAGGCACATGGCACGCGGCAGCAGTGGGAGAGGTCAATGTGACCACCAAGATGCGCGAGGTCGGCGCTCTCATCGGAGGCGAAGGCAACGGAGGCGTCATCTATCCTGAGAGCCACTACGGCAGAGACGCGATGGTGGGAGTAGCACTCTTCCTCAGCCAGCTTGCACACAAGAAGATGAGCGTGAGCGCCTACAAAGCGACCCTTCCTGCCTACTTCATCGCAAAGAACAAGATCGAGCTCAGCGACAGCGCCCTCATCGACCAGATCCTTGCTGCTGTCAAGGAAGAGTTTAAAAACGAGAAGCTCACTACCATCGACGGCGTGAAGATTGATTTTGAGGAAAGCAGACAGTGGGTTCACCTTCGCAGATCAAACACAGAACCTATCATCCGCATCTATTCTGAGGCTCCGACCGAGGAAGACGCACAGGCTCTTGGCGAGAAGGTTATCGCTATAGCACAGAAGCTTATATGTTCTCATTCCGCACCACGCCCATAGAAGATCAGCTGGACAAGGCTTTGATGGAAGGTAAGGTCGCCTGCTTCTGCACACAGAACTGCTGGGATCCTTACTCTTCCAGATTTCTCTATGACATCTTCCGAGAGAGAGGCAATCTTGCCAGGATCTTCCTCCCTCACGACACGGAGCTCACTCCCGGCACCAACCATATTGAGTTCAACGCCGACGAGCTTGAGGGGCTTAATGCCATCGTCGTAGAAATCCAGGATGTGGGTTCACGCTATTTCAACTACACACGCGACGTGATGCAGCTGATGAGCATGTGTGCCCGCGACCCTGAGAGTCCCGCCATCTATATCATCGACCACATCAACCCTGCCGGCAGAGTCGTTGAAGGCACTATCCCAGCCATCGAGGCAGACATCTGGACACCGAAGGTAGCCCACCGTCACGGACTCACACTTGGCGAGCTATGCCTGCTCTACTACAATGAGATAGGTGCCAAGTTTCCGCTTCACGTGATCTCCGCACACCTCTCTTCTGCAGGCAAGGACATGCTTCCTTGGGCGATTGCCCCATCTTCGGACATCCCCGGCATGTTCAGCTGCGATATGTATTCGGGCGGCGGACTCTGGAACAACACTTCCATCACCCCTGCCATCGGCACTGCCCGTCCATACGAATACATCGGCGCGCCATTTATCAAGCACGAAGACGTGAGGTTGCTGCCAAGCACACCGGCAGTAATGATGCGACCTTGCTCATTTACTCCTGCTGCCGGCCGCTATGTGGGTCAAGCCTGCTACGGCTACCAGATCATGCTTCGTCCGGGGACGCAGTACCATTCGCTATTGCACACGCTGCAACTGATGCGCTACTTTGCCGACAGGTACTCAGAGTTTGAGATGTTCCCTGAGCTCTTTGTCAAGGTGGCCGATCCAGTGATCACCGAGTACCTCAAGGGCGATCTGAGCTTTGATGTGGTGCAGGAGCACGTAAAGGCCGAGGAGCAGAAATGGATTAGAAAAGCCAAGCGCTTCCTTCTTTACGAAGACGCACCATATAGAATCAAGTAGATATTTTAAAAATATTTTGGGAAATATTTGCAAAACTAGAATTTATTCGTATCTTTGCAATCCCAAAACGGTGGGTTCGTATAACGGTTAGTACTCAAGATTCTCAATCTTGCAATAGGGGTTCGATTCCCCTACCCACTACCAAAAAAAAAGAGTTCGCAGTTAAGCGAACTCTTTTTTTATCTTTGCGCTCCAGCCCTGCCCCATCGATCTCATTCTCGTATGCACCAGAGTCCTTCTCTGTCCACAGTTGCCTCCTCCTTCTTACTCTCGTAGGCACCAGCATCCATTATTGACAAGTGTGCTCGGTGTGATTTTAGGCTACACACCGGGCACGGTCGCAAAACGTATATAATTGATTGTCAAAGGATTGAAAAATCATAGTGCGCTCGGTGTGCGCTCTGAAATCACACCGGGCACGCTGCCGTTGGTTTCGTTCGAAGTTCATCTATCGATATTTCTTCTAAACCCTATCGGCACTCTATCTCAAGAAAAACTCAGTTCCCACTTATGCAAAAATGTGGACGGTCATTTTTCGCATGTAAGACCATCCACGCACCAAAACACTATATGACTGATATACAACACTTTATAAGATAAGACCGTGGATGGTCATGCACTATTTATAGGACCATCCACGGTATGTTAGTGGCAGCAAAAGTAATTGCAAACGGCCACATCGGATGGGTTCTGCGTGGCAAAGTACACACCGGCAGAGCGCG
>CALEJC010000097.1 GCA_937898205.1 uncultured Bacteroidales bacterium | reverse complement strand
GAGGAGTGCGGCGGCAAGCGCTTCAAGCGCGAAGTGCTGGATGTGAAGTATAGAGGCAAGAGCGTCTATGATGTGTTGAATATGAGCGTAGACGAGGCGATAGAGTTCTTCTCGGCCGGCACAGAAAGCGAAGCCAGGTCGGCGGCGGCAAAGCTCAAACCCCTTAGTGATGTGGGACTTGGCTATATAAAACTTGGGCAGAGCAGTTCAACTTTGTCCGGAGGAGAGAGTCAGCGAATAAAATTAGCATATTTTTTGTCATTGGCGGGTAATAATGCTAAAAAAGACAAAATTATGTTTATTTTTGACGAACCAACCAGTGGATTGCATTTCTATGATGTTGAGAAACTTCTCAAGTCATTTGATGCGCTGCTCCAATGCGGCCACTCGCTTGTGGTTGTGGAGCATAATCCGGACATCATCCGATGTGCAGATTGGGTGATAGAGCTCGGTCCGGAAGCAGGAGAAAGCGGTGGTAACTTAGTTTTTGAGGGTACACCTCAGCAATTGAAGCAAGCAGGAACCTATACTTCAAAACATATTTAAAATTAAAGCTTCTATGGCTCGGAGACTTTTCTTTTTTGCGGCTTATGACCCTCTGGAGGGGGTCGGCCCAGCCCTTGAATGGTACATCAAGGCATTGGTCCCTTATGGTGAGATCATCTGTATCATGTCCAATCGTTGTCCTGAGAAAGAGCTTGAAAAGTTGAAACCTTATTGTCTCCATGTCGCGTCCATGCCACATAATGAAGCCTACTTCGGCTCTCACATGAGAGCATATAAATGGGCTGTGGCCAATCTCGATTTCAGCGAATATACCCATCTATATATGATGGACAACTCGGTTTTGGGACCGACAGAAGACCTGGGACCGGTTTTCAAAAAACTTGAGTCCTATGGTATAGAAGTCTATGGGATGTCATTTGACAACAGCAACTTCAGCCCATATCTCCACACGTGGTTTTTCGGCATGAATATGAATATCGTTATGACTCCGTGGTTTAAGCGTTATATCACCACGATTCACAGAGAAGCGCCGGACGAGGATATGGACATGCGCTATGCTATGGCTTTTTCAAGATTGATTGTGGACAGAGGCTGCGATCTCGATGCTATATACAACCTCAACAGACCGGGTTTCTATGATCCGTTTTTCAGAAAAGAGGCGTTTACCTACCACGACGGGACCAAAGGCTACCGCTTGAGGGTGATTTTTGACTCTATGTCAGAGGAGTGCAGGCAAGTGATGATCGACGAATGTATGAGGACTCTTGGCGAGGATTACTTCTGCTGGCTGATGAGACGCGAGCCTTGGTTGATGCTGCGTCGCTCATGGAGATACCATAGGAATAAAGGTAAAGAAAGGAAGGACTATTATGTCCCTCCTATTCGTCCCATGACCAAGAAACCCTGATAATATCGCTTTCTTCAAGTAGGTCTCCCGATTGAACTTCAATGATCTCAATCTGGGAGATCGCTTTTACCGCGTGGTACTGACCTTTTCTGATGATTGCGACGTCTCCACGGCCAACTTTAGTAACGACTCCGTCGATGGCCAGTAGAGCTTCACCATCTACAAAAGTCCATACCTCATCCCTATGCTCATGCACTTGATAGCTGATGGACTTACCTGGATAGAGCACGAGGCTCTTGGTAAGGGATTTGTAGCCGTCTCCGTGAGTGTCTCTGCCGAGGATTTTGTACTTGCCCCAGCGACGCTCTTCATACATAGGGCGGTCTTCTGCATTGACCTTGTCTTTAATGCCTTCAGAGAGCTTCTTATTGCAGACCAGGATGCCGTCGGGACTTGCAGCGATGATCGCGTCATCGATGCCGTCACAGTAGATAGGGGTTGACAACTCGTTGACTATGTGTGTGTTGTGACATTTATCTCCCATCTTTGCGTTGCCGATTACAGGCTCCGAGAGCACCTCTGAAAGGGTATTCCATGTGCCGAGGTCTTTCCATTCACCTTCGTAGGTGACCACAGCGATGTTGTCTGCTTTTTCTACAACCTCGTAGTCAAAGCTGATCTTTGGAAGCTCGGCATATCTCTGCTGCATCTCTTCGTAGCCGGACACATTGAGGTACTTGCCCACAATATTCAGAAGATAGCCCAGGCGGAATGCAAATACGCCGCCGTTCCAGAGTGCGCCTTCGTCAAGGAGCTCCACTGCTCTTGCCACATCAGGCTTTTCTGTAAACCTCTCGACCTTGTGGTAGCCTTCTCCTGCCTCTCCCGGGATGATATATCCAAACTTCTCTGACGGGTAGCTTGGCTTGATGCCCATGAGCACAAGATCTGCTGTCCCGGCTTTGACGCAATCCTGCATCTTGGCGATAGTCTCAAAATACCCTGTCTCAGTATATGGGTCGCAAGGCATTACCACCACCACTTCGTCGTCAGAGCAGCCTTTGGCTTTGCTCAAGAAGACGGAAGCAAGGGCAATCGCAGGGAAGGTATCTCTACGGCAAGGTTCAAGAATCACCCCGACTTCTTCTCCAAGCTGGTTGATGATCGTGTCTCTTTGTGAAAGATTGGTAGCTAGATTGATCTCACATCTGAGTCCGCTCTCGGTAATCTGCCTTGCAACTCTCTGAACCATGGACTCTTTGTCTCCGTTTGGAGCGGAGAGCAGAGGAAGAAACTGCTTTGATCTGGTTTCGTTGGAAAGCGGCCAAAGTCTCTTACCAGAACCGCCCGAGAGAAGAATTATCTGTGTCATATAAATTTTCTTAAAAATCAAACAAAGTTAGTAATAATCTTTTATTATTCTCGTTGTTGTGCTTAACATTTGAAAATAAATATGATAAAGAATAATTTCAACTAAAAAATCAGCAAAAGTTGTGCAATCTTTTTTACCAAATGATACAAGCAAAATACTTGCCTGATATCTTTGCTTCCACAATCAGTCTTAAACTATGTCTAATTTATCGCGTATTTCTAGAAGCCGCCAGGCGTCATTCTTCATTTTTAGCTTGCTTTTACTCTTATTTAGTCTGTGTGCTTCGTGCGCGAGGCAGGCGGATCCTGTGCCCGAGCCTCCGGCTGTGGAGTCCGAGCCGGTCCAGGATTCTGTCTGCTTTCTTATTGCAGTGGATTCTGCCGCATTTCCTGTACGTAGCCTTGATCTGCTTGTCTACTCCTCGCGGGGGACTCAGGATATGGAAGCCCACCGGAGAGTGGAAGGCGATGCCGCCCTTCAGGCGATAAAGCTCAATCTGGTCAAAGGTCAGAAAAAGGTGGTCGCTATCGCCAATAGTCCTGAGACTCTCGATTATGCGTCCCTAGCCAGATATGACGGCGCCAAGCAGCTGAGTTTTGAGTTTGAAGACGATGACCCTCACTATCCTCTGATGAGTGCAGAGGCAGAAGCTCAAGAGGACAGAGTAGGGTTGAAGTTCCACGCCCTGAGGGGCTATGTGATGCTCTCTTCCATCAGCAACGGTCTTGATGATTATGAACTGCTAGAGGAGCCAAGAGTTAGGCTCCGTTATATCAATAATAGTGCAAAGATATTGCAGTTCAGTGATTTCCATCCCAAGGAGATGCTGGACTACGGCCCGTGGACAGACCTTCCCTATGATATCGGCCTCTATCCACAGGAGCCGGGAGTGGTGCTGTATTGTTTTCCAAACAGCACTGCCTCCAGCTATAGCAGTGCAAGCACTCAGTTTGAGCTTGAGTGCAAGGTCTTGGGCGAGGTCTGCAGCTATCTAATCACACTTCCTGCCATAGAGAGGTCGGACACCGTCCGAGTGGAACTCTCCGTGGCAGGAAGATATGACTATTCAAGCCGGGTTACGGCCTTGGATGCTAGTACTTTACAGAGACAGCCTCTGCAAGTGCCTGCTCAGAAACAACAGGGACAACAGTGAAGCCGAAGCTCTGAGGAGCAGAAGTGTTGATGATATACTTAGGGTTCACACCGGCGCCCCATGAGTTGTCTCCACCGACACCCATCATCACCTTATCGATACAAAGATCGACATAATTGCGAGGCTTGATGTCGTTGATGTGAGTCTGACGGCGTCCGTTGGTCACATCCACATCCTGATTGTTGTAGTAGTTGATCTGCACAGGGTTTGAGCTCTCGCCTGAGTCAAAGTCCTCCACGCTGTTTCTGAGCGCGTTAAACTCAATCAGCTCGTCAGCGATCACAACGATACCCTTGCCGCTCTCGTCGCTGAGTGCCACATATCTCACATCAGTCCTGTGACCGTTTTCCTGAGGTCTCACATAAGCAAAATACATGTCCTCGGCAGTGGTCTTGTAAAGAGCGACATTTGAGCCGGTCTTGCGATCCCAATAATTGTCGACATCACCGCGGCCAAAATATGTAACATTGTGATAATCAACAGGGACTCTGAGCCTGAGGCCTAAGCGAGGAAGAGTAGGGATGTTCCAGCGGTCCTGACTTGCAGGCACTGCTCCAAGCTCTGCGTTCACCTTGAGGATGCCGTCAGGAAGGATAGTGTAGGCCACAGCAAAAGTGCTTCCCACTTCGCCGAGGTCATAAACCACATTGACCACAACGCCCTTGCTGCTCTTCTT
>CALEJC010000096.1 GCA_937898205.1 uncultured Bacteroidales bacterium | reverse complement strand
GGAGGAGATCGCTCAGCTGAAAAAGAGCCAGTTGGAGATTCTGGAAAAAATCTCCGGTTACACCGCCGAGGAGGCCAAGAGCTACCTCATCAAGCAGGTGGAGGACGATTTCTTCCAGTCGGACTACTACACTCCGCTGCGCATCCGCATAGCCGAAGGTTCCAATATGACCGATGAGGACTGGCGCGAGATGGAGCAACAGATCAATAGTGTATATACAGGTTTCTCACGCAAACTGCGCTCGCTCTACGAATTCTCCGATGTGGAGTTCCAGGTGTGCCTGCTCATCAAGCTGCGCATACCGCACAAGGACATTGCTGCCATCACCCATCGTGCTCCCGACAGTGTGTCGAGCATACGTAGCCGTCTGCACAAGAAGATTCTTGGCCCTAACGGAGGAGCTAAGGAATGGGATTACTTTATCCTTTCGTTGTGACGAGGTTGGTTTAACTAAATCCATTGTTTAACAATCCGTTATAGAAAGTGAAAAACGCACTTTCTTTAAAATCAGGAACAAGTGTCCATACATCTGTTTTTAAATCCCATTTGTCGGCAAGATATCTACGCCATGTTGGCATTATTGTAATCTTATCAGCATTTTCTTTTTTTATTGCAGTATATAACTTTTCTAATGCTCCTTCTTTAATATAGTCATCACTATTTTTAAGATTGTTTTCAAGAAGAGCAATAAGTCCACGAGGGCTTGCAAGAACTGTGTTGTTGAGAGTGTGTGGATAATAGTTTCCATTTTCACCCTTAACTCTAATACCAAGTCTTCTTGATTGAGCCTCACCAAGATTTGAACAAGAAGCAACTTCAAAGAATTTTTGTTGTCTTGGGCTCCAAGCCTCAATATCACAAGACTTAACTTTAAGGTCTGCAAGGTCACCAGAACAGCATTCAAGTTGACGAACTGGAATGTTGAGATTTCTAAAGATTTCAACAGTATACTTCCACATCTTGTTATACCAAGTCATTGATTCTTCAGGCTTGCAAATAACAATCATTTCTTGCTTTTCAAATTGGTGAACTCTATAAATTCCTCTTTCTTCAAGACCGTGCGCACCAATTTCTTTTCTAAAGCAAGGTGAATAAGATGTCATTGTTGCAGGAAGTTCTGCTTCTTTCATCATTTGATCTTTAAACTTGCCAATCATAGAGTGTTCGCTAGTTCCAATCAAATAAAGGTCTTCCCCTTCAATCTTATACATCATAGCGTCCATTTCTTCAAAGCTCATAACGCCCGATACTACGTGGCTGCGAATCATAAATGGTGGTATGCAATAGGTAAAGCCCTTATCTATCATAAAGTCACGCGCATAAGAAAGCACCGCCGAGTGAAGACGCGCAATATCGCCCATAAGATAATAAAAGCCTTCGCCTGCAACCTTGCCTGCGG
>CALEJC010000095.1 GCA_937898205.1 uncultured Bacteroidales bacterium | reverse complement strand
GGGAACGGTCGCTTCCTAACCTAGGGAACGAACGCTTCCTAACCTAGGTCGTTTTTCACCCTCACATATTCCACTGACATACAATCAAATACAAAAATGGCTCAGGAACTGCGTAGGGCACCAAAAAAATGTGAGCAGAATACTCATCGCACCCTGCTCACGCCATGAAAAAAGTCATTTAAGTTTAGTTGAACACACAAATTATTTCTCCATCTGAGTTAACTCGGTTCCATCCAACACGTTCTGATTGTTTACTATAGACTTTAATTCTCAACCATTAAATATCGATACACACAAAAAGTCTCGTTCGCATATACCTTTTTGATATACGCAAAACCTCAAACTGACGCAATATATCATCAAAGACATCAATGACTCAACAACGTCAGACACAACAGTTTTTAAACACAAACTTACAAGGGGGGGGGGGGGGTAAAATACACTGTTTCAGCAATATAGAAGTCTTTAAATACTCCTTATTGCCTATTCCATGCGCATATATGTTTAACCCATTTCTCATACAAAAGCAAAAGTAGCAACCTTACCCGATATTTACAAACATTTAATCGATATTTTTTCACACATACCCTCACAATGTCCAAAGCAAACAAACAGAAAGAGTTAAAACTCTCCACCACAAAAAGGACTCTGATAAAGAAAAAGCATTTCACCCCTTCACATAAAAATACAGTGTCTTGTCTATCACGCAGATAGACAAGACACTGTCTTACATATGATAAAGAAACCCTTTAGAGTTCAGAATCAATTAAATCCACTTCAACAATGCGAAATCCTGCTTATGAGGCAAGAGCTCGTTTGATGGGTAGATACGTATGCCATACTTAAAGATACCTGGCAAATTGAGCGACAACTCAGCCTTGTAAGTAGCTACTGTGCCTTCTACCTTAGAGAGAGTAAATGGCTCAGAATGAACTACCTTAAGCGAATTCTCATCATTACCACTTGCAAAGACTACCTCCAGACCAAGCTCTACAGCAGGGTTCTTCTTATCTATCTCTACAGTGATATTGCAAGTATCACCTATACCGTAGTTTTCGGTACAGAAGTCCGACATATCAACACTTACAACCTCAATATCGTTCCATGAAGCAGACACCTGCTGTTTCCAAGCAGCGAGTTCACGAGCCGCCTTAAAGTCATTAGCCTTGAGCTTAAGAGTACGCTCCGACTGCTGGATATAGAAGCGGTCGAGATAATCAGTTATCATACGCTTAGTAGTAAACTCTGGCGCAATCTTTGAAACCGAATTCTTGATATACTGTACCCACTTCTTCGGAACATCATCTGTCTGATCGTAGTAAAGAGGTATTATCTCGTTCTCAAGCATATGGTAAATAGTTGCAGCATCGAGTTCGTCCTGATACTTATGATCTGTGTAAGTCTGCTTGTCAGTCAATGCCCAACCAGCACCTTCCTTATAACCTTCAACCCACCAGCCATCAAGCACTGAGAAATGCATTACACCGTTCATCGCAGCCTTCTCACCTGATGTACCTGAAGCCTCCTGAGGACGAGTAGGGTTGTTAAGCCATACGTCTACACCCTGTACGAGTCTCTTGGCGAGTGAGATATCATAACCCGGAACAAAGATAACCTTGCCGAGGAAACGATCCTGCTTTGAAATCTCGATAATCTGCTTGATGAAATCCTGACCGGCACCATCAGCTGGGTGAGCCTTACCTGCAAAGATAAATCTCACCGGCTTCTCCGGATTGTTTACGATGGCATCAAGTCTGTCGAGATCGCTGAAAAGAAGGGTAGCTCTCTTGTATGTAGCAAAACGACGGGCAAAACCGATTGTAAGAACCTCCTTCTGGAGCTCTTCCTTGATTGCTACGATCTGGCTTGGAGAGTAGAGTGCACTCTGCACAGGATCTGAGAACTTCTCACAGATAGCCTGCTTGAGCTCCTCCTTAAGGAACTTACGAGTATCCCAAACCTTCTCATCAGACACCTTATAGATGCCGTTGAAGCATGACTTGTCATAGTGGTGAGTCTTGAACTCCTCACCAAACACCTCACCCTGAACTGACTTCCAGTCTCTGGCTGCCCATGTAGGATAGTGAACACCATTGGTAACATAGCTGATATAAAGCTCCTCTGGGAGGTAGCCCGGATACATACCGGCAAAGATGTCCTGGCTCACTTTACCGTGAAGCATAGACACACCGTTGACGTTCATAGACATGTTGGCTGCAAGGAAGCTCATAGAGAACTTCTCCTGAGGGTTGTCAACATTGATCTTACCAAGAGCCATGAAGGTCCTCCAGTCTACGCCGAGCTTCTGCACGAAGATGCCAAGGTAGCGACCAAGGATGTCCTCAGTAAAGAAGTCGTGACCTGCAGGAACAGGAGTGTGGGTTGTGAAGAGACCTGATGCTCTGATGAGCTCCATAGCCTCGGCAAAAGAGAGATTTCTCTCCTTCATGCACACGCGAAGTCTCTCAAGACCTGCAAACGCAGCATGACCCTCGTTATAATGGTAGATAGAAGTCTTGATGCCAAGGGCATTGAGAGCTCTCACACCACCGATACCGAGAAGCATCTCCTGCTTGAGACGGTTCTCCCAATCGCCACCATAGAGCTGGTGAGTAACCTGTCTGTCCTCAGGAATATTGTCTTCGAAGTCAGTATCAAGAAGATAGAGATCTGTGCGACCTACAGCAACCTTCCAGATGCGTGCGCTCATGTCTCTTCCGGGAAGAGCGACCTTGATGGTCTTCCAAGCACCGTTTTCATCAAGAACCGGTTGAGCAGGAGTCTTCATGAAGTCCTGAGCTTCATATTCAGCCACCTGATTGCCCTGTGGGGTGATGCGCTGAGTGAAGTAACCATAGCGGTAGAAAAGACCTACAGCTACAAGGTTGACGTTCATATCACTTGTTTCCTTGAGGTAGTCACCGGCAAGGATACCAAGTCCACCTGAATAAATTTTGAGCGAGGTATCAAGACCATACTCCATGCAGAAGTATGCAACTGAAGGCTCAGTCCTATTGGCCTTCTCTGCCATGTAGGCATTGAAATCTTTCATTACCTCGTTGAGTCTTGCAAGGAAATCCTTGTCCTTTGCAAGCTCGTTGTACCTTTTTAGACTTACTTTGTCAAGAATCACCATCGGGTTGTGACCATACTTGTGCCACAACTGGTAATCTACGCTCTTGAAAAGAGCTTTAGCGTTATCGTTCCAGCACCACCAGAGGTTCTTACAAAGAGTCTCAAGACCAGAGAGCTCCTCTGGGAGGCGTCGAGTCACCATAACGCTTTTCCACGATGGTGTACCGTTTTCGTTTCTGTTCATTTTACACTACTATTTTTCCGCAATTGCGTTGTTAACTCTTATTATAAAGTCGCTGAGCACATTCATATAGTTGATGAATGCCTCATAAGGAGTCGAGTATGGATTAAATCTGCTGTGCACCTCACCGTCCGAGAAGAACTTAGTACACATATAATAAAGGTGATCACTAGCCTGAAGATGGCCATAGTCAGCCCAAAGTGTCGCATCGTCAAGAAGCGAGAGCTTCTCCTGAAGCGAATAAAGCTTATTGTAGGCATCCTGCTGAAGCTCATTACCAAGCCATGCCGAGAGATCTCTCTCCTCGTCTGCCCAAGAGATAGGCTCTACCACGCTGAGGTCGCCCACGCTTGTGTGCTTGCGGGCAGCTCTTGACGGAGTAACAAACTCAAGCTCAGGCTGAGCGGTTACTGACTTGAAGAACTCCTTCATAAAGTCAAAGATTCCGCAAGAAGCATCCTGATGCTCACCAAATGTCTCATAGTCCATGAAGAGATTGACGATCTCACCCTCTGCGCCATTGAGCCAAGAGATAAACTTATCAGCTGTGAGAGGCCACTCACCCCAGCCCTTGTCTGAGAATCGGAATGCGATATCATCACTAAGTGAGTAGTTACGGAGAAGAAGCTTCTGAGAGCTCTTGAGATCGTTGTTGTATACATAGTTAGGGCTCTTCCATGCCATGATGTGACGAGCACCTTCTGTGAGCATTGTCTTGAAGCCAAGCTTGTATACATCTGCGCCGATAGCGTCTGAATAGATGAGCTCAGTGTTTCTGAAGACCTTTGGAGTCTGTCCGAAATACTGCTCGATGGCAGCTTTGTGCTTGAGGACCTGGTGCTCAAACTCCTGCTTTGATCCAAGAGAAGCAAGAGAGTGGTTATATGTTTCGCAGAGGAACTCAACGCTACCGGTCTCAGCAAGAGCGCGGAAGCTGTCGATCACCTCAGGAGCATAGCGATCAAACTGCTCCAATGCAGAACCTGAGATAGAAAAAGCTACCTTTACCTTGCCCTTTGTGGCTTTGATGGCCTCAAGGATGAGCTCATTCATAGGAAGATAACACTTCTGAGAGATGCGCTTAAGGATGGTTCTGTTGGTAAAATCATCATAATAATGTGAATCCTTGCCAATATCAAAGAAACGATACTGACGGAGACGGGTTGGCTGGTGTACCTGGAAATACAGGCAAATTGACTTCTTCATATTTTTACTTGAGTGCTGATTCATAAACTTTCTTGAGCTTTGCTGTGGCATCGTTCCACTTGAGCTCGTTAACTTCATCGTATCCCTGCTTCATGGCAAAGTTTGAAAGTGCAGGGTAATGGAGGAGGGCATAAATCTGGTCTGCCATTGTATCTACATCCCAGAAATCCACCTTAAGGGCATACTTGAGTACCTCTGCCGCACCTGACTGATGCGAGATGATTGAAGGCACGTTTGAGCGCATGGCCTCAAGAGGCGAGATGCCAAATGGCTCAGAAACAGAAGGCATAATGTACACATCCGAGAGGGCAAACATCTTCTGCACTTCCTGGCCTCTGAGGAAGCCTGTGAAGTGGAAGCGGTCAGAGATGCCAAGACGTGCAACCTGTCGGATGGCGCGGTTCATCATATCACCGCTACCCGCCATCACGAAATGTACATTCTTGGTCCTCTTGAGCACCTTTGCTGCAGCCTCGATGAAATACTCAGGGCCTTTCTGGAAAGTGATACGACCAAGGAAGGTCACCACCTTGTCCTGAATACCTCTGTCAACTTCGATATTGTCTCGGCCGCTGAAGTCCACAGCATTATGCACTGTCACCACCTTGCTTGGGTCAATACCATATTTGTTGATTACGATATTGCGGGTCAGGTTACTCACTGTCACCACCTTGTCGGCAGCCTCCATGCCCCTCTTCTCGATCGCATATACTCTGGTATCCACCATATCATCTGTACCTCGGTCAAATGAGGTAGCGTGTACATGCACTACGAGAGGCGCACCTGTGAGCTCCTTTGCTGCAATACCTGCAAGGTATGTGAGCCAGTCATGAGCATGGATGACATCAAACTCACCTGCGTGCTGCATGGCAATTGTGCCACAGACCTGAGCATAACGTGAAACCTCCTCAAGAAGGTTAGCACCATATTTACCTGAAAACTTGAACTTCTGACCAAAACCGATTGAAGTAGTGGTCTTCTGCTCTTTTTTCATCTTTTCAATGGCCTCAAAGTACTCCTCAGGATCTACATAAGGAACAACATTTGAGTCTACATTGATAAATTTCACTTTGTTAAGGAATTCGTCAACAGTCTCGCTGACATTGGCTACTGCCACATCACTTGCGTTGATGATGGTAGCACAGCTCTGATCTTCGTCACCTGAAGCCGAAGGCATTACAAACAAAACCTCAACTCCATTGTGAGCAAGACCTCTTACGATACCTTCACAAGCGGTTCCAAGACCACCTGCGATATGAGGAGGGAACTCCCATCCAAACATCAATACTTTCATTACTTACCCTCCTTATATTTATTCATTTGATATTCTATGGTCAAAAGGGCAGCAGTACTGAGTGCCGAAGAGATCGCTCCGTGTGGCTCGTGTGGAGGATCTCCATCATAAAGCTCGGAGAATGCACCTACACCGTGCTTGCTGAGGTCCTCATAGAAGCCCTCTACCAGCCACTCAGCTCTCTTGAGGAAAGACTCACCCTTGACTCTGAGTGAAGTCACGATAAACGGCTCAAGGAGGAATGGACGAGCACATCCCTGATGGTATGCAAGGTCTCTGTCTGTCTGAGAGCCCTCATAAACATCTTTATATTTTCCATCTCTTGGAGAGAGGGTGCGGATACCGCGAGATGTCACAAGCTCGTTTTCTACAACTCTGAGGATGCTAGGAACGAGAAGTTCGTCAACCGGCGAGTACTTGCAGTAGATTGCGCAAAGCTGGTTTGGACGGACATCCATATTCTGGCCGAAGTTATCCACATAGTCGGCAAGACAACCGCGAGACTCGTTCCAGAAGGTCTTCTGGAAGTTGGCAAGCACAAGGTCTGCAATACCCTTCCATTTAGCGACAAACTGGCTCTTCTTTGTGCCGTATTTTGTCTCCATCTCGATTGCGAAGCAGATTGCGTTGTACCAAAGAGCGTTGGTTTCAACCTGGAAGCCTGCTCTTTCTGTCACAGGACGACCGGCAACATAGGCGTTCATCCAAGTGAGTGCTGTGCCGTCTTTCTGTGCCCAAAGGAGACCGTTTGGCTGCATAGATACCTCTGCGCGCTCGCCAGGGAGATAACTCTCAAGGATACCGCGCACGATGATGCCATATTTTCTCCAGACAGCCTTCTCATCAGCACCATATTCTATGTATGACTGGAGAGCTGCTGCAAGCTGAAGCGGAGCCTCGACCTGAGTGGTCCTGCGGAACAGTCTTTCCTGCTCGTCAGCTACGATATTGTCAAGGATTTCTTCAAAAAGCTTTCCGCTGCCAAGTCCGTGAAGGGTAAGTCCCGGAAGAGCAAAAAGAGTCTCTCTGAGAAGTCCTGTATACATCCAAGAAAAACCGGCATTGATTTTCTTACGGTTGTTATGATCTGTGATCAGGATGTCAGCGCACTTGCGGAGCTGATCTGAGTAGCTTGTGATTTCACCGGCAGCCTTAACCGCTGCAGTGAATGTCCTCTTAAATGCTGCAGGGTCTTCCTGAAGCACTGAAGCAGAGAAAATAACCGATGAACCCTTCTTGAGAGTCACCTCAAAGAAGCCCGGTACAAAAAGATCCTCAGTGCAATCGAAGCCTCTACGATACTCGTCAGAGTATGTGATGTTGTTATTCCAAGCCGGAGCCGAGATAAACTGAGCCTTCGCATCGCTCATCTGCATATTGAGGTCAGGGAAGTTGGCATAGAGTCTATATGAAACACCGTTCAAGATCTCTGAGCCATAGGTATTGGCATCGTTGTTCTGCCTGGTCAAATCATGGACATTACGGAATGCCAGATATGGCTTGACTTGAAGTTTAACACTAGCCGGTGCTTCGAGAAGCTCATATTTGATGAGAACCTGATCTGAATCCTTCACAAGTACGAGGCTCTTCCTGAAGAGCATCTCTCCCACCTTGTAGGTAATTTGAGGTACAGGATCGGCACTGAAGTCTACGATGTACTTATGTCCTCTCGGCTCATAGATATCACCATAGCAGTGGATACCCAGATTGAATTGCTTGTTGTCCACGATGAGGGTCTCATCTGTATCTGACAACAACAAGAACTTATCCCCTCCAAAACGGTCAAGAGTCACTGCCAAAAGACCATGATAGCGTCGGGTATTGCAAGACAAGATGGATGTATTGCAGTAAGCGCCAGTCTTATTTGCACAGAGGATTTCTCTCTTGAGCGAATAGGATAAGTTGACGAGTTCTGATTTGTTAAATTTTAAAAATGCCATATATTTTGTTATAGTTTTCTTAACACTATCACAACACGCGCCGGAAGATAGAGTGATAGCTTACCATCTTGGGTGAAGTGGCACTCATTCTTCTTCAAGCGTGAAAATCCGCCAAATCTCTCCTCGTCGGAATTAAACTCCATCCGGTATTTTCCAGCAGGAGCATAGAAAGAAAAACCTTCGTAAGAGTGTGTCGGACTGAAATTCAGCGCAAAGATACTATTTCCTCGGCTGAATATCAAGACTTTTGCTGCCTCATCGACATATAATTGCTGAGGGACGGCGTTTAAAACGTGTTCTTTTTTAATGTATTGCACCATCTGCTCGTCAAACAGACGCAAACCCTTGTAACGCAGGTTTTCGTCTTCGCTCAACGACCACTGGCGACGTGCGTGCTTGTGCGACCATTCGTTTCCTTCGCGAGGAAAATCTATCCACTCCGGATGCCCGAACTCATTGCCCATAAAATTGAGCCAGCCCTCACCACCAGCCGCCAAAGTTGCCAGACGAATCATCTTGTGCAGCGCCATGCCGCGGTCGATGATAACGCTGGGCAAATCGCAGCTCATGTGGGTGTACATCTCGGCATCCATCAGGCGGAAGGCAATGGTCTTATCCCCCACCAGCGCCTGGTCGTGGCTCTCGGCATAGGCGACGACCTTCTCGCCGTTGCGGCGGGCGATCAGCTCCCAGTACAGCTTGCTGATCTCCCACT
>CALEJC010000094.1 GCA_937898205.1 uncultured Bacteroidales bacterium | reverse complement strand
ATCCACGGCACCATGTCTTCCAGATGGGCGACCAGTTCAGCCCCTTCGGAGGTCAGCGAATATTCGCCGTTTTCTCCGCGGGCGACCATCCTCTTTACGAGCCAGACGATGGTCAGATAGAGGAAGAAAATCGTGAGAGCCGAGCAGAGTGCGCTCATCGAGTTGACAAGCACCGCCGCATGCATATTATCTCCAAACAGGGTGAATATGCGCGCAAAGAGCTGGAATACGGGGTTTCCCGGAGGATGACCCACTTCCAGTTTATATGACGAAGCGATGAACTCGCCGCAATCCCAAAAAGATGCAGTCGGCTCGAGAGTGAGCAGGTAGGTCACAAGCGAAACCGCAAAGACCACGAGTGCGCTGAGCCTATGATACAAAGTAAATTTCTTCTGATTCATAACCTACAAAGTTAAGCAGAATCGCTATCTTTGCAAAAATTACTCCATTTATGGCAGAACAGGACTGGAAAAAACGATTAGGTGTGGTTTATTCCACCAATCCCGATTTCAACTATCAGACAGAAGAGGCTGAGCAGGAAGAGACTTTACCTGCAGAGAAGCAGAAGCTCATCGTAAAGATCGACAGAAGACACAGGGCCGGCAAGCAAGTCACTTTGATTGAGGGTTTTGTGGGCACCGGCGATGACCTTGCCGCTCTTGCCAAGGTGCTGAAAACCAAATGTGGTGTCGGCGGCACTGCCAAGGATGGAGAGATTACGATTCAAGGAGACCACAGAGACAAGATCGTCGCTCTCCTGAGTGATATGGGATACAAAGCAAAAAGAGGTAATTGATGGATATTCCGTGGGAAGACATAGTCGCCAATCAGATTTTGGTAGTGACATCTGTCGCTTTGTTTTTGATCGAGTTTAAAAACATCTACAGACTGATGCCTCAACTCATATACAGCCTCGACCGGCCCAAGGGCGGATTGAGTTTTGAGTACAATGTGAGCACCTCCCGCTCCCGCAATCAGCTGGCACTCTGCTGCATCATCCCTATCGGCTTGATTATCGACAAGTTCCAGCTATACACCCCCAGCTTCTGGAGCAATATCGACAGATCCTGGAGCGCACTCGCGTGCATCTCCCTTGTCTGCGCATTTGGCATCGTCCGCATGACCCTGCACGGCTTGATAATGACCAAGCATCCGGATATGCTCAAGCGCGCTGCACTCAGACGCGGGCCATATAGCTTCCTCATCGTACTGACGATCCTGATGGTGTTTACCAGTTTTTTATTTAGCTTCATCGATATCAGCGCAGCCGCCGCCAGACTTGTCTTCTGGATTGAAATCGGCCTGACTTTTCTCCTGTTTATGATAAGGAATATGCAGATTTTGAGCTCGTTTTGCTCATTTTTGCGAGCTTTTTTGTATCTTTGCGCCCTTGAAATCGCGCCATTGGTTATTTTGGTGGCAAGCGCAATATACTTATAGTAGTTTTGACGATGAAGATACTTATATCACAGGCAGTTCCGAGCAACACAGCTGCATTTGACCAGATTAAAGAAAAATTCAATGCAAGCATCGAGTTCAATCCGTTTTACAAGATAGAACCCCTCAGTTCAAAAGAGTTTAGAGCTCAAAGGATCAATCTTCCTGACTATACTGCCGTCGTCTTTTCTTCAAGACTTGCCATCGATGCCTACTTCAAGCTTGCAGAAGAGATGAGATTCAAGGTCCCTGAGACCATGAAATATTTCTGCACCACCGAAGCTGTGGCAATGTATCTTCAGAAGCACATCGTCTACCGCAAAAGAAAGATCTTCTTCGGCACAGGCACTCCTGACTCTGTCGTCGCACTGATCACAGCCAAACACAAGGACGAGAAGTTCCTCATCACAATTGCTGCAGGCTCCAACCACACTCCTCTCACATCACTTTTTGAGAAGGCCGGTCTGGACTATACTGTCGGCACTATGGTGAAGCCAGTTTCATGTGACATCAAGGGACTCGACATAGCTTCATATAACCTCATCGTGATGCTCAACCCTTCAGATGTGGTTTCCCTCTACGAAAACTTCCCGGACTACACTCCGGGAGACACAAGATTTATCTCATTTGGCAAAAGCATCGTCAAGGCCATGCAGGATGCCGGACTTGAGATTTCGGTAGAGGCCCCGACTCCACAGATTCCGTCTGTAGCCAAGGCCATCGAATCCTTCCTGAAATCCAACTAATTTCAATATGACCCCTTCTCAAGCCAACACTCTTCCAAAGGAGCAGAGGCTTCACGGAAAGACCAAGATCGCAAAACTCATCTCTTCGGGGAAGTGGGGCAGCACCGAGCACCTCAAATACTGCTGGCTCAGGAGTTCAGAAGACTCTCCTGCCCGCATAATGGTATCGGTATCCAAGAAATTTTTCAAGCGCGCAGTCAAGCGCAATCTGCTGAAAAGACGCATTCGCGAAGCCTACCGCACACAAAAGTCACTGCTTCCGGAGCAGAGTGGCATCAACATCCTTTTTTCTTACTCCTGCAAGGAGCTTCTTGACTACTCCGTCATCCGTACTGAGGTGGCTGAAATCCTGACCAGGCTTGCCAAAAAGCACTGAAGCATGAAGAAGTTTCTTGAGATCTTCAAGAAAGCACTGAGCTTTCCTTTTATCCTGCTGATCAAGTTTTATCAGGTCTGCATCTCTCCGCTCAAAGGGCATCCGACTTGCAGATTTACTCCGACGTGCTCGCAATATGCCCTTGAGGCCTTCCGCAAACACGGGCCTTTCAAGGGATTGTATCTGAGCGTGAGAAGGATTCTGCGCTGCCACCCGTGGGGAGGGAGCGGCTATGATCCTGTGCCTTAAGAGTCGAGCTTCAGCACGGC
>CALEJC010000093.1 GCA_937898205.1 uncultured Bacteroidales bacterium | reverse complement strand
TTGTCCTTGCTGACGGCACTGAAGGTTGGGTTAAAAGCTCTGATGTTGAAGACTTTACGCAGTGGGCGCGCAGTCGCCGCGCAACCGAAGCAAGCTTGGTTGGCCTTGCCAAGACCATGCTCGGGACTCCTTATATGTGGGGCGGCAATACTGTCAAGCATTATGATTGCAGCGGCTTGACAAAAACAATCTATCTGATGCATGGTATCGTGCTTCCTCGTAATGCGCGTGAGCAGATTGCATGTGGCGTCAGTGTCCCATATGAGCTGGACAAGATGCGTCCCGGAGATCTGATCTTTTATGGCAGAAAGGACGAAACAGGCAAACCAGTATCAGTTACTCATGTGTCCATGTATATAGGAGACGGAAAGATCATCCATTCATCCCAGCTTGTAAGGATTAACTCCATAGTCAAAGGGGAAGCTGATTATTATGACAGACAGGCGATTGAGGTCAGAAGGATACTGGGTAATGTAAATAAAGGTGCAAAGTTGATTACAGCCGATCCTGCATATTTCAAACAATGATAAAAATTGCTATATTTGCGCATTAAATCAAAAACATAGAAATTATGAACCTAAGAGACATCAAGAAAGACATTGAATATGTACTCAGCGCCTTCGTTGAAGACTGCTCAGTAGTAGCGTCTATCAATCCTCAGCTCGCAGAGACTGGCGCAGCTACTCTTTTTGAGGAAGCTATCGACCTCTATAATGAGCTCAGAGACAAGGTAAATGTTAAAGTTGAAGGATCTAAGAAGGCCTACTATAACGAGCTCCGCAAGGAGATTCTTGTTAAGACTGATGCCCTTTACGAGAAGCTTAGCGCTGTTGTAAAGGAAGCTGTTAAATAATGAGTAGCCTTACAAGACTAATATCAGTCGCGCTTCTCCTGTTTGGAGTGAGCGCGACTGCTTCTATTGCGGGGACCCAGACACAGGGGATTATTATGCCCGATATCCGCCTCGCACATGAAGAAAAATCTTCCGATGATGCAAAGAGCCCGGCACAGAAAGTTGCAGAAATCTGTGGCAAGCAGCCTTTGGCAGGTGCGGTTGTGGGTGTGTATGCCATCAACCTAAAGGGTGATACTGTCGCGATGTTTAATCATCGTCAGAAGATGGTTCCTGCTTCAAATGTAAAGCTCATCACCACCGGACTGGCTCTTAAAGAGCTTGGTGCAGACTATAGATTTGAGACAAAACTTGCCCACAGCGGCACGATAGAAGGAGGCGTGCTTAAAGGAGACCTTTATATTGTCGGTGGCGGTGACCCGACAACAGGAGCTCGTAACACGTTTTCTGATCCTGTCGCCACCCTCTTTGGCAAATGGTTGGGCATCCTCAAGAGAGCGGGCATCAACAAGATAGATGGACGCATCATTGCCGATCCACGTTTCTTTGATAATCCAAATCCTGAAAACCTGGGTTGGACAAAGGACGATCTTGGCACCAATTACGGAGTGGGTCCTACTGGCCTTAACTTTTTTGAGAATGCACAAAACTTCCTGATCGTCCCTGCTTCTCAGCAAGGACAGAAGCCAAGCATCAAGCCGCAGTATCCTGAAACTCCGTGGTTGCAGTATCGCGTGAGTGCCACTACAGGCGCTCCTCGTTCTGCCAACACCATCTTCTATGTCAATACCAGACTTGCGCCGGTCGGAGAGTTTGTGGGCTCTTTTCCTGTCGATCGCAGGGCCTATACATTTGAAGGTTCAAATCGCTTCGGCGCCTATACCTGTGCACATTATTTCAAAGGGTACCTCAGCAGCAACGGGATTGGCGTGAGCGGAGGAGCTGCTGATATCAACAGCGACGGCATGATCCGTCTTGAGCCGGGATTTGGCGACTCAGGTGTGGCAGCCAAGCATCAGGACAGTCTCAAGCACCTTGGCAGCAGCTATTCGGCAACGCTGTCGCAGATAGTTAAGGAGACCAACTGCGAGAGTGATAACTTCTTTGCAGAAACGCTTCTTAAAATGGTGGCAAAGAAGTATGCAAAGACTTGCAATTCAGATGATTGTGTCGATGCGGCAGAGCTGGCGCTGCGTAACATGGGTGTGGTCGCAGATGGCTCTTGCCAGCTTTTTGACGGTAGCGGTCTCTCAAGGAAAAACTATATCTCGGCAGAATACTTTGTGAAGTTCCTCAAAGCGATGGCTTTGTCACCGGAATATGAAGACTATCTGCATTCGCTTCCGATGCCGGGCGCTAAAGGCACTCTTGAATATAAGTTTGTCAATGAGCCGTCGGAGTTTAAGTCCCGCATCAGGATGAAAAGCGGGTCAATGAATGGGGTGCGTTGCTACAGCGGTTACATCCTTCCGAGCAGCGGCAATCCTGAAGAGACAATAATATTCTCTTTGCTGACCAATAATGTGATTGCTTCCTCATGGGTGGTAAATCCGTCGATTGATGCAATTATTAAGGCGATAGCAGAGGGGAATTAGAGAGATTATTTTTAAATTTGCAGGTTATGCAAAAATATATAGCAATAGCACTTCTGATGTTCTCGCTGAGCGCTTGTGACTTCGTCTCTTCGATTATGCACGATGAGAAGGTGGTGGCAAGAGTCGGCAAGGAGAAACTATATATGTCAGAGCTGGAGCAGGTGATTCCGGATATGATTTCTCCGGAGGATAGTGCAGCTCTGGCTGCTCGCTATATAAACTCATGGGCGATGGATCATCTCTATCTTCAGGTTGCTGAAGAGCAGATGTCCAAATCGGAGATTGATGTGTCTGAAGAGCTTGAGACCTATCGTCTTTCGCTGGTGAAGTATCGCTATGAGCAAAGATATGTCAATGATCGCCTTGACACGCTTATCACTGACGAGCAGGTAGGCGAGTATTATGAGGCACACAAGTCTGATTTTGACCTCGCAAGGCCGATACTCAAAGTGAGGTTTGTCCATGTGATGAAGGATTCGCCATCGGCTGAGGAACTGTTGGATCTGGTGGCGTCCGATGACAATGATGATCTTCAGAGGCTGGACACTCTTGCTCTTGCCTCTGCGTTGAGATATGTTGATAATTCCGATAGATGGATGGATGCGCTTGAGCTTTCCAAGTATTTCGGTATCAATGTAGAAGAACTCTTGAAAGACGTTAAGGACAATACAATCCGTTATGAACCGGAAGGACGTGGGGATGTGTTGTTTGCGTATATTTGTGATATTCAGGAATCCGGTGTTGCTCCGCTTGATTACTGCGCCGGAACCATCAGAGACATTATTCTGAGCGGAAGAAAACACGACCTTTTGAAAGGTTTGGAACAAGACTTGCTGAATAGCGCCCTCGAAAATAATAAAATTGAGATCTATTAAAATGAGAAGATTTTTGAAGTTTATTGCAGTTGTTGCATTTGCCGTGGCCGGCACAAGTGTCTATGCACAGAAATACACAGGTGTTGTCGATAAGGTAGCCGGTGTGGTGGGCAATGAAATGATAAAAATTTCAGAGCTGGAGAGTCAGGTGCGTACTCAGCGTGTTCAAGGTTATACTTCAGATAGAAACATCAGATGTGAGGTGCTTGAGCAGATGCTGGAGTCAAAGATCTTCTTGATGCAGGCAAGAGTGGACTCACTCGAGCTCAATCAGGAGATGGTCAATGCTGAGCTCAATAATCGTCTTGACCAGGTGCGCACAACACTAGGTGGTGATGCCGCTGTCGAGAAGGAGTTTAACATGCCGATGTATAAGCTTCGCCAGTTGTGGCGCAAGCAACTTGAGGAGTTGAGTCTCACTCAGCAGGAGCAAGGCAAGATCGCTGAGAGTATCGATCAGATTACACCTTATGATGTCAAGCAATATCTTGACACTGTGGATGTTTCTTCTCTTCCGATGATTCCGACAAAGTATCAGATGAGCCAGATCTGCATCTATCCTGATAGAGAAGCAGCTGCGATGGCGGTAAAGGAGAGACTCCTTTCTATCCGTGAGCGCATCATCAACGGAGAGAGGTTTGCTACTCTTGCCCGTCTCTATTCTGAGGATCCAGGTTCTGCGAGAAGAGGAGGCGAGCTTGGTATGGCTTCAAAATCAATCTTCTGGCCTGCGTTCTCAGATGCAGCGATGTCCCTCAAGCCAGGCCTTGTGTCTCAGATAGTTGAGACCCCTGACGGCTTCCATATCATTGAGGTTATCGAGAAGGACGGTGATATGTTTAATGCGCGTCATATCCTTCTCAAACCAAACTACACATCAGAAGATAGAGATAAGGCCTTTGCCAGACTTGACAGCTTGCGCAATAGCATTGTGGTTGATAGTGTGATCACATTTGAACTCGCTGCTCAGTTCTTCTCAGAAGACCCTGCTTCCCGTACCAACGGCGGACAGATGGCAGATCCTAATACCGGCTCGGCATATTTTGAGATCGACCAGATGAAACCTCAGGACTACGAAGCAGTACAGAATCTTGAGATCGGCCAGATCTCTGAGCCTATCGAGTCTCTTGACAACGAGGGTCGCGACGGAAATCTTGTCTACAAGATTGTGAGACTTGACAATATTGTCCCTTCTCATGTGGCAAAATTTGAAACAGACTATACTGAGATTCTAGCTCAATATCAGAATATCAAGCAGATAGAAGCGCTGAACAAGTTTGTGGATGAGAAGATAGAAAGTACCTATATAATCATCGATCCTCTGTTTGCAGACTGCGAATTCTCTCGTCCCGGCTGGTCCAAGAAAATAGCAAAAGAGGAAGAATAATTAGAAATTGAGTCGCAGAATTATCATTTCTTTATGCGGTCTTGTAGTCTGCATTCTTGCAGGACTGACCAATCTGTCTGCCCAGGAAGAAAAGGAGCAGGCAGATTCTCTTGTACGCCTGCTCAATGCAGAGTACCTGGAGCAGTATGAAGAAGGAGACGAGCAGGTCCGCAAAGCGATGAAGGCGACATTTCTCCACAACGGCACTTATCTTAGCAGCGACAGTTCGTTGTGGTATCGCAACACCAATATCATCAACTTCTTAGGCAATGTAAAACTCATCCAGGGAGACGCAGAGCTCACAAGTGAGAAGCTTGACTATTATGTCGATGAGGATCGTGCCGAGTTCCGCGGCTCATTGGTGCAGATGCGCAACGAGAAAGACAATATCCTTCGCACACGCATCCTTGACTATAATACCAAAGACAGTATTGCCGTCTTTTCAGGTGGAGCCTCAATGAAAAGCGAGGATGGTCAGATAATCGAGAGTGACAACGGAAGCTATGACAACGCCAAAGAATACTTCACGTTTGATGGCAATGTCAATATGTTTACCGACTCGACATTTATAAAGACCACAGCGCTGGAATATGATTCGGCAGCCGATAAGGCATGGTTTATCGAGGCAATCAGTTTCTGGAGGGAAGAAAATATGCTCTCAGCGTCCAAGGGCTGGTATGACAGAGCCGCTCAGACGTTTTTCTTCAGAGACAAGGTGCATGCTATCTCGGAAGAGCAGGAGTCGTGGAGTGATACCCTATACTACTATGAATCAATCGGTGATGTGTTGATGAGAGGAGTGGTCCAGATCCAGGATACGACCCGTAGCACAGCATCTTTGTCAGACTATGTCTATTATCAGGATTCGCTCAGTCGCATCACCCTAAGAGACCGGGCCGCAGTCGTAATGTGGGAGAAGAGGGACAGCAATATCACCGATACCACCTATATGGGTGCAGACACTATCGTGATCAATTCTGTGAGAAAGTGTGATATCCCGGAGGAAGAGATCTCCTTGGCTGCAACACGCAAGGAAAATATCCTGGTTGATGCAATTGCCAAATATAGGAAACGCGCGAGCGATGAAGCTGCAACAGCAAGAAGGCAGGATCAGGAGCAGTCCAGAACACGACCAAGCAGGAAACCAAGTCCGGGCAGACCAAGCGGCGACAATCAAGGTGCAGCACCATCGCTGATGCAGGAAGATACGACCGCTATTGAGGATACTTTGGCTATAGCGGATACCCTGGCCGTGCTGCCACCTCCGGACACCACCGATGTAGGTTTTATTTCCGCAATAGGAAATGTGAAGATATTCCGTCAGGATATGCAGGTCAAGTGCGACTCGATGCGCTTTACGGAGTTGGACTCTATCGCCAGATTTTATAAGGAGCCTTTGGTTTGGAACGAGGGCACAAGGCAGTACTCTTCGGATAGTCTGTTTGTGCTCGTAAATAAAGATGGAATCGATAGGGCCAGCCTGTTGTCCAACGCCTTTATCTCAGTCTTTGAAGATAGCGTGCACTTTGACCAGATCAAGAGCACGGAAGTTCTGGCCTATTTTGATAGTACGACCGCGCTTCGTCGATTTGACGCTCTGGGCGGTGTGACAGCTCTTTTCTTCCTCAGGGAGGATGATGTCATCGCGACGGTCAACAAGGTTGAGGCAAGAACCCTTTCTGCCAACCTCAAGGAAGGAGACATAGACAGGGTGTACTATTTTGACAGTCCTCGAAATGACGCATATCCGGTGGTGCAGCTGCCTGAAGAAGAGCGGGTTTTAAAGGGTTTTAATTGGGACCCTGACAGCCGTCCGAAGTCAAAGGCTGATATTACTACCATTAGCCTGAAGCCTTCAGAGAGAAGCAGATACATGAGGATTCCAAGGCCTGTGTTTGCTCAGACCGACAGATTCTTCCCGGGACTGATGCAAGATATCAGGCAAGGCCTTGCTGATGCCAAGCTTCGCAAATCCCAAACTGCGCCGCAGGAGGATAGTCTGACGCTTGATAAGTCTGCAAGACCGGACTCATTGCAGCTTGCCGACAGCCTGAAGATCTCTGTAGCCGACAGCCTTGCCGTCGTTGATACGGTTGCTGTAGAGGCAGGAGCCAAGGCTGAGGTGCAGCAGGAAGAGGAAGAATATATGAGCGAGGCAGAGCTTCGCAGAGCAATGCGCATCGCCAGGAGAGACGCACGCTGGGCGGAGCTGGATGCCCGTGATGCCGCAAAGGCGGCTGAAAAGGCCGCAAAGAAAGCTGCAAAGGAGAAGCGCAAGGCCGAGCGGCTCGCAAAGATCCGCGCACGTCAGGAAGCGAGAGATAAGAAATTGTTGGATAAGTACATAGAATATTATACTCAAAAGAAAGAGGAAGATGAAAGAAAACAAAAATCCAAATCTCTCATTACCAGAGAACGCACACAGGCCCCTGAAGCCGGGGGAGAAGTATTCTCCATTGCTGAAATCGAGTGATTCTCCACTCGAGATTACCCCATATTCTGTCACAATGGGTTTGCTGATGACAATCTTGTTCTCAGCAGCTGCTGCATATCTGGGACTTAAGGTGGGTCAGGTATTTGAGGCTGCTATCCCAATTGCAATCATTGCAGTCGGTATGACCGGTGCACTTGGAAAAAAAGGCGGTCTGGGTCAAAATGTGATCATCCAGAGCATCGGCTCTTGCTCGGGAGTCGTGGTTGCGGGAGCAATCTTCACTCTTCCGGCTATTTACATTCTCGGTCTGGAGATCAATTTCTGGCAGATGTTCCTGAGCTCGATGTTGGGCGGTTTCCTTGGAATCCTCTTCCTCATCCCGTTCCGCAAATACTTTGTGAAGGAGCAGCATGGCAACTTCCCGTTCCCTGAGGCAACTGCCACTACCCAGGTGCTGGTGAGCGGAGAGAGCGGTGGCAAGAGCGCCAAGACTCTCCTTACCGCAGGTCTTATCGGAGGTATCTATGATTTTGTGATCGCTACCTTCGGTGCTTGGGCAGAGACTCTCTCGACTACAGTAACTCACTGGGGGTATGTGATCGGCGAGAAGGCAAAGCTTGTGCTCAAACTCAACACGGGAGCAGCTGTGCTTGGCCTTGGTTATATCGTGGGTCTTAAGTATGCCTTCATCATCTGCTGCGGTTCCTTCCTTGTGTGGCTTGTGATCATCCCTCTGATGAACCTCATCTGGGGTGGTCAGGTGCTTGATCTGATGGGTACAGGTCTTAGCCAGACTATCTCTGAGATGTCTGCAGACCAGATCTTCTCGCAGTATGCGCGTCATATCGGCATCGGCGGCATCGCAACTGCCGGTGTGATCGGTATCATCAAGAGTGCCGGCGTGATCAAGAGTGCGGTGGGTCTTGCAGCAAGCGAAATGAAACGCAAAGGTGGCTCAGCAGAGAATGTGGAGAGGACAGATAGCGATCTTCCGATGAAGACTGTTGTCTGGGGCATCGCAGTCGCTCTGCTTGCAGTGTTTGCTTTCTTTGCACTCGGCGGAGTGGTCAACAATATCTGGCAGGCCCTCATCGGTCTTGTCATCGTGGCAGTGATTTCGTTCCTCTTTACTACAGTAGCGGCCAATGCTATCGCGATTGTGGGCACAAACCCTGTCAGCGGTATGACTATCATGACCTTGATCATCACTGCGCTGGTGCTCGTGCTCGTGGGCCTCAAGGGCAACGCCGGTATGGTAGCGGCAATGCTCATCGGAGGCGTTGTCTGTACAGCTCTTTCTACAGCGGGTGGTCTGATTACAGACTTTAAGATCGGTTATTGGATCGGTACTACTCCTCGCAAGCAGCAGGCATGGAAGTTTGTCGGTATCGCAGTGGCTGCAGCAACCGTGGGCGGAGTGATGATGATCCTTAACAAGACCTATGGTTTTGTAGGAGAAGGTGCGCTCGTTGCTCCTCAGGCCAACGCCATGGCAGCGGTGATCCAGCCGATGATGAGCGGAGGAAGTGCTCCTTGGCTGCTCTACGGCATAGGTGCGGTGATCGCTATACTTCTGACCGTGTTTAAAGTGCCTGCATTGGCATTCTGTCTGGGTATGTTCATCCCTATCGACCTGAACCTTCCGCTCCTGCTTGGTGGTGCAATCTCATGGTTTGTCAGCTCACGCTCCAAGGATAAGGCTGTCAATGCAGCTCGTCAGGAGAAGGGTACTCTCATCGCCAGCGGCTTTATCGCCGGTGGTGCATTGATGGGTGTGGTTTCGGCTGTGCTCAAGTTTGCCAACGTGGATTGGTACCTCAAGGCTTGGAATACTCCGGCAGAAGGCGCTATCGCTTCCGGTGCAGAGATGATCGCAATTGTGCCGCTTGTCGCAATCTGCGCCTACATGATATTGGCTTCGCTCAAGAAAGATAAGCAATAATGAACCTTAAGTCACTGGTCAAGGATACGGCTGTCTATGGCCTTAGCAGTATTGTAGGCAGGTTTCTCAATTACCTGCTGGTTCCTGTCTATACCTATGCCATCTCTGCAGAAAGCGGAGGCTACGGTATAGTCACCAACCTCTATGCCTACACTGCTTTTTTCCTTGCGCTTCTGACTTTTGGCATGGAGACGACACTGTTTAGGTTTGCGTCCAGGAAGGATGAGGATGGTAGGATGGTATACAGCAACGCCCTGCGACTTGTGGGCGGGGTTGCGCTGGTGTTCCTGCTGCTTGTCTTCTGCTTCCTTGACCCCATCAGTGCCGCATTGGGATATGCGTCGCACCCTGAATATATAGCTTGTTTTGCCGTCATTACTGCTTTGGATGCCTTCCAGGCGATAATGTTCTCGCGTCTGCGTCAGCAGCATAGACCTTTCAGGTTTATGCTCCTGAAGTTTGCATTTATCATCCCGAGCATCCTGCTCAATCTGCTCATCTTCTTGGTGCTCAAGGATATGCAGCAGTTTGCCGATATCTTTGCCCGCTTTGATGGTGGTGTGGGACTGATCTTCTTTGCCAACCTTCTCTGCACATCTGTGGTCACTATCCTTTTTGTGCCTGAGATCAAAGGGATTGCCTACGGCTTTGACAGGGATCTCGCGAGAAGGATGCTGAAGTATTCTTTCCCTTTGCTCCTTCTCAGCCTCGTGGGCATCCTGAATCAGGTAGCTGATAAGATGATTTTTCCACTACTGATGCCGGGAGCAGAAGGGCAGGTGCAGCTTGGAATCTATGGTGGTTGTGTGAAGATAGCGATGATTATGGCGCTTCTTACACAAGCTTTCAGGTATGCCTACGAGCCGATAGTCTTTGCTGACAGCAAAGATAAAAACAGCCCGGCCACGCTTGCCGACGGCATGAAGTATTTTATCATCTTTACCGTTCTGGCCTTTATCGCGGTGGTATTTTATATGCCTATCCTCAAGCACTTTGTGGCTCCTGACTACTGGTCGGGTCTGGATGTCGTGCCTATCGTTATGGCGGCAGAGATCTTTATGGGCATATATTTTAACCTCTCGTTTTGGTATAAACTCAGCGACCAGACCTGGTGGGGAGCAGTGATAAGCTCGATAGGTGCGGCTGTGATGATAGCTATAAATGTGATATTTGTCCCTAAGATCGGCTACTATGCCTGTGCATGGGGTGGATTTGCCGGATATGGGACATCTATGCTTTTGAGTTATTTCATCGGCAGAAAACGATATCCGGTGGCATATGACTGGCGACAGATATTCTTTTTTGTGCTTTTAGCATTAATTCTTCTTGCACTTTCAAAGATTATTGTGCATTTTTGCAAAGTTGCGCAGATTTCGGAGCTGGCGATAAATACTGTTTTAATAGCTGTTTATTGTTATGCCGCATGGCGCAGACTCATATATAGAAAACAAGGAAAATAACTTATAAAAAATGAAACGCATTCTAACTATTATCGCATGCTGCATCGGTGCCGTAGCACTGGTGAGCAGTTGTGGAAACTCAGAAAAAAAAGCAGCCCAGGCAGCAGCCGAGGCTGCAGCAAAAGCAGCAGCTGATTCAGTTGCAGCGGCAGAGTTGGCAAAACAGACAGCAGAGACTATAGCCAACTTGCCGGAAGAGCCTATCTTTGACATCATTACCACTATGGGTGTCATCAAGGTAAAGCTCTATTCCAAGACTCCAAAGCATCGTGAAAACTTCGCTCGTCTCGCTCTTGAGAAGTTCTATGATGGAATCCTTTTCCACCGAGTGATTGATGGCTTTATGATTCAGACAGGCGATCCTCTTACCAAGGACCCTGCCAATGCCAACCGCTTTGGAACAGGTGGCCCTGGTTATACAGTGCCAGCAGAGTTCATCCCTGAATATAAACACAAACTTGGCGCTCTTGCCGCAGCTCGTAGAGGGGACCCCGCTAATCCTCTCAAGGAGTCATCAGGTTCTCAGTTCTATATCGTTCAGGATCCTGCAACATGTGCTTCTCTCGACGGAGATTATACCGTCTTTGGAGAGACAGTTGAGGGTTTTGATGTGATACAGAAGATTGCCACCGTTGAGACCAATGGCAGAGATTGTCCTCTTCAGGATGTAAAGATTGTTACAATCAAACTTGCTGATAATCAGTAGGAATGATTTTTGTAGAGAATGCCGTGAATAGTTTTTTCATAGGTTTAATTTTAGGTTAGAATTGCTGATAGGGCTTGTCGTGAGATAAGCCCTATCTTAATTATTTAAGGACTGATTATGCGCATACTTTTCATACACGGACTGGCTTCCTCCGGAGCTTATAAGATGGCTTCCTCGCTTAGGATACTCCTCAAGCCTTGCGAGGTGATTGCCCCTGATGTGCCTATCGATCCCCGGGAGGCGCTGGAGATGTTGCAGGGTATCTGCGACAGGGAGCATCCTGATCTTGTAGTCGGTCTGTCTTTGGGAGGATTCTGGGCTCAGAAGTTGCGTGGATACCGCAAGATTCTTGTCAATCCTGACTTCCATGTGTCGCGCTTGATGCGCACTATGATAGGGGAGGTGAAGTATCTTTCGCCTCGGCAGGATGGTGCCGAAAGCTTTTTTATCACCGAAGACATCTGTCGTGGATATGAGGCGCTGGAATGTGTGGAATTTGATGACCTGACACCTCAGGAACAGTCTCTTACAAGGGGGATGTTTGCTACAGAAGATGAGATGGTCAATTGCTTCGACGAGTTTGAGCTGTACTATCCCGGCCAGGGGGTGCGTTACCCCGGTAAGCACCTTCCTACCTTCCCTGAGATAAAGAATTATCTTCTGCCATTGTTGTAGCCGGGTGTTAGATTTTTAAAAAAAATCATTGTTTTTTTTTGCTGTTTTTATATTTTTGGGGGTTAAAATAATCTCTAAAGTATATTGTTATGGAGAAGGTTACGATTCTAGCTCCGGAGAAGCTTTTTGATGCATGGATTGATCCGTCATTTCTGCCCGAGGGAGAGAATAAATATTATTTAAGAAATCGTCAATCAAAACGCCCGCAAAGTGAGTGGCGTCACCTCACCAGCGACGAAATAGAGCGACTTGTCCTGAATAACAATAATGCTGCAAGTTGGGACTCGATCTATGTAACCGACGAGTTTTCTCCACGCTATATCAAGAATAATAACTTCTACGGCACAGTCCGCATCGGACGCGTGTCTGAGAAGGGTCTTCAGTTCCATGATTTGAGACTGCCTGTAGGCATTACCAACTCATCTATCCACTCTTGTGATATCGGCGACGACTGTGCAATCCACGATGTGCACTATCTTAGTCATTATATTATAGGTGACCGTTGCATGCTTTTCAATATCCACGAGATGTCTACAACCGACCACTCGAAGTTTGGTAACGGCATCATCAAGGATGGCGAGAAAGAAAGCGTGAGAGTGCAGCTGGAGATCATGAACGAGACAGGCTGCAGGAAAGTATGTCCTTTTGAGGGGATGATTACTGCCGATGCCTACCTCTGGGGTAAGTATGTCGATGATAAGGCTCTTCAGACAAAACTCAAGGAGATTACTCAAAACAGCCAGGACAACCATAGAGGCTACTATGGCACAGTGGGTGAGTCTTGTGTGATCAAGACCTCGGAGATCATCAAGGATGCCAAGATCGGTCCATATTGCTATATCAAGGGAGCCAGCAAGCTCAAGAATATCACCATCCTTTCTTCTGAAAAGGAAGCCACTCAGATCGGAGAAAACGTAATCCTTGTCAACGGTATCGTGGGTTATGGAAGCCGCATCTTCTATGGATGTACTGCAGTAAAGTTTGTGATCGGCACCAACTGCAAGCTGAAGTATGGCGCAAGAGTTATCGATACAATACTTGGAGACAACAGCACAATCTCTTGCTGCGAAGCGCTCAACAACCTTGTATTCCCTGCGCACGAGCAGCATCACAACAACTCTTTCCTCATCGCGTCATGCATCAAGGGACAAAGCAACATGGCAGCCGGTGCAACCGTGGGATCCAACCACAACAGCCGCTCCAATGATAACGAAGTCGTGGCCGGAAGAGGTTTCTGGCCGGGCTTGTGCACCTCGATCAAACATTCGTCAATATTCCCGTCATATACCCTTCTTTCCAAGGGAGCATATCCGGCAGAGCTGAATATCAAGCTGCCTTTCAGCGTTGTAGGCAACAATGAAGCCCAAGGCAGACTTGAAGTTATGCCGGCTTTCTGGTGGAACTACAATATGTATGCGCTGGCTCGTAACAACTGGAAGTTCCAGACTAGAGACACTCGTGTGACCAAAGTTCAGCACATCGAGTTTGACACTTTTGCCCCTGATAGCATGGAAGAGGCCTTGACAGCAATCGCGCTTCTTGAAGTCTGGACAGCAAAGGCTTGGCTCAAATCGCAGGGACAGGGTTGGGAAGACAAGTCTGAGCAGGAGCTGAGGAAGATCGGAGCTGAGCTCTTTGCAGGTGATGCATCAGTGGTCGATGGTCTCAAGGTGCTTGGCGAGGGCATGGAAAAATCAAGAAGAGAGGTTGTCATCCTGAAGGCCTACAAAGCTCACAAAGCCTACAAGGATATGATTACCCACTATCTGATCAACAATGTGATAGCCTATATGGAAGCACATCCTGAGGCAGATTTTGAGCAGATGACTGCAGCTTTGAGCACAGAAAGAGTGAAGTCTTGGGTAAATATGGGCGGACAGCTCATGAAGGAAAGCGATGTGGATACCCTGCGTGCAGATATCGGTGTCGGAGTTCTTGACTCTTGGAAGGCGATCCATGAGAGGTATGATAGCATCTGGGAGCGTTATCCGATGGACAAATTTAACCATGCCTATGCCTGCTACTGCGAGCTTCACGGCTTGGATAAGATGACTGCAGAGGATTGGCTTGCGGCAATCGAAGACGAGAAGGAAGTGAGAAGGTTTATCTGCGATCAGGTGCGTGCTTCTCGCGAGAAAGACTATCATAATCCGTTCCGCCGGGCCACCTATCGCAACCAGGACGAAATGATTGCGGCAATCGGCGAATTGGACGACAATAGTTTTGTTAAATTGATTAAAAAAGAGACAGAAGAGGTGCTGGTTATGCTTGATGCCTTGAAGTCCCGAGTTTAAAATGGTAGACGTATGAATTTAAAAGAATCTAAGTACTCTGAGTTTTATTTGGTTAGAGAAATGATGGATACAGTGGCCACAGTTGCCGCTTTTGATCCTGCTTGCTCGGAGTTTGTAGCAGAGTCAGTCAAGAAGACTGGCAAAATCTTCTTCACAGGAGAAGGCTCATCACGTCTTATCCCGGCAAAGAATGCTCGTTATAGAGCACTCAAGTGGGGACAGGATGTAAATGTACAGTTGGACGGTGCCCGTCAGGCAGCCGCCTATGACCTTAGCAAATATACTGTGCTCGTAGATTCTAACTCGGGTAGAACCAGAGAAGCACTCATGCTTGCAAAGCAGCTTGCGGAGCAGGGACATAAAGAAATATATTCACTCAGTGCCAACCCTGACACTCCTATCGAGCAGACCTGCGTGAAGGGTCATGTGCTTGGCTGTGGTTGGGAAGAGGCTGTGGCTGCCACTAAGAGCGTTGTGGAGCAGGGACTCTTCTGTGAGTCAATCTTCTGGCATCTTCAGGGCAAGGACATGAAGGCTTCTCTTGCCGGACTTCCTGAGAAACTTGAGGAAGCCCTCACCATGCAGATCGACCCTGAGATCATCTCTTGGGTAAAGTCTGCTCAGACTATCTACTTCAGCGGACTTAATGACGGTGTCGCTGAGGAGCTCACACTCAAGACCAACGAAATCACACGCCGCAAGAGCGACTTCCTTGAGGGAACCTATGCTGTGCATGGTATCGAGGAGGTTATGCAGGAGGGCGATGTAGTATTTGTGGTAAATCCTATCGAGAGCGAGACAGAGAAGTTTATCTCAGTGCTCAAGGGTGCAGGAGTGCACACAGTGGCCATCAGCACAAAGCAGACAGCCTTTGATAAGACAATCGTAGTGCCAGAGGCTTGCCTCCAGAACTATGTTTATCTTTGCGCCGGCTGGAACGTGCTTGTGGAAATCGCAGTGAGCGACGGCATCAACCTTGACAAGCCGGAGAGAGCTCGCAAGGTGGGCAACGAGATGTAATCTTGCAGGGAAGTGAAATTCCTCATAAATAAGTCAACAGATCCTTATTTTAATATGTCATTCGACGAGTATTGCTTGCAGCAATATTCGTCGAATGAGAGTTTTTTCTACCTATGGCAAAACAGTCCGGCGGTGATTGTCGGCCTGAATCAAAATGTCTATAGCGAGGTAAACCTTGATTATCTGCGACAGGAAGGCATCTGTCTTGCACGAAGAGTGACAGGTGGCGGTGCAGTATATCACGACCTGAAAAACCTTAACTATACATTTGTAGGGAAGGACCTGAGTCCGCAGCCGATTGTCGATGCCCTGAAGAGTTTAGGGATAAATGCGGAATTGTCGGGAAGAAATGATATATTTGTAGATGGTCGCAAGGTCTCAGGCTATGCCAAGCGTGTGTGGAAGGAGCGGGAGCTCATCCATGGCACATTGATGTATGATGTGGACCTCGACACTTTGACAAAGGTGCTTGATACTCCAAGTTCAAAACTTCAGGCCAAGGGGATAGCTTCTGTGCGGTCGAGAGTCGCCAATCTCAAGGAATATCTGCCTGCAGATATGTCGTTTGAGGAGTTTGTTGCTCATCTTGCCGCCTATCTTGCCGGTGAGGACACTCGGTTGGAGCTTCCGGAAGATGCCATGGAGCAGATCCGTAGCGAAGCGGAGCAGAAGTTTGCTTCCTGGGACTGGGTATACGGACGCAGTAAGGAAGCTGATTTTCAGCGGCGAGGGAGGTATGCCTGTGGCACAGTAGAGCTCTCGCTTAGCCTGAAGGGTGGCTGTATTGATGCTCTGCGCTTCGGGGGAGATTTTGTCGGGGAGCAGGATGCTGCCGAGTTCAGCGCTCGTCTCCTCGGGCTGCGCTTCGAGCGTGAGCTTGTGTGGGAGGCTGTGAGGGCGTGTGAGGTCGGTCGGTACTTCGAGGGGACGAGCGCTGAGGAAATATTCGCATTGCTGATTGGTAATTAATTTAAACGATATGAAACTACTAAACACTCAACTTATGCACCCTGCAGAGCAGCTTGCTCTGATCATCGGTCGCATCTATCGTAGCGGTCTCACCACTACTTCAGGAGGAAACCTTTCCATTATGGATGAAAATGGGGATATGTGGATTACTCCTGCCGGTGTGGATAAGGGTTCCCTTACAGCCGCCGACATCATGTGTGTAAAGGCAGACGGCACTATCGTAGGCCGTCACCGTCCGTCATCCGAGTATCCTTTCCATAAGGCCATCTATCAGATCCGTCCTAAGATGAGAGCTGTGATCCACGCTCATCCTCCAGGACTCGTGACTTTCAGCGTGATACATCAGATTCCTGATACCTCTATTATCCCTCAGGCACACGACGTGTGTGGCCCAATCGGATTTGCCAAATATGATGTTCCAGGCAGTAACGCTCTCGGTGAGAGCATCGCAGCTGAGTTCCAGAAAAACCCTGAGTACAAGGCTGTGATCATGGAAAACCATGGCGTGGTGCTTTGTGGCGAAGACATCGGTGACGCATACCAGAGATTTGAGACCCTCGAGCTTTGTGCCCGCACAATCCTTAATGCCAAGACCCTCGGCGAGCCAAATTACCTCACTCCTGAGCAGGTTTTGATGCATGAGAAGTATCTTCCAAACTTCCAGCACTTTATGAACGTAACTCATCCTTCAGATGAGAGAGCTATCAGAACAGAGATCTGCCGCCTTGTGCGCAGAGCTTGTGATCAGAGATTGATGAGCAGCTCATACGGCACAGTGTCAATGCGCTGGAAGGATAACGACTTCCTCATCACTCCAAGCGGCATCCAGCGTTGGGATATCAATGAGGATGATATCGTGCAGATCAAAGATGGTATGGCCGAAGCAGGCAAGAGACCAAGCCGTGCGAGCGCTCTCCATTTTGAGATCTATCGTCGCAACCCTAAAGTGCAGGCTATTGTGCTCACTCAGTGCCCTTCATTGATGGGCTTCTGCACCACAGACAGCGAGTTTAATGTGCGCACCATCCCTGAGAGCTGGATCTTCCTCCAGGATGTACCTAAGTTCCCATTTGGCATCCAGTATACAGATCCGGTGACAGTGGCTGACGCGTTTAAGAACCGCTCTTGTGTGATGCTTGCCAACGACTCGGTGATCGTGGCATCTGACTCCCTCATCAATGCGTTTGATCGCCTTGAGGTAGCCGAATTCAGCGCCAAGTCACTCATCCTCGCAGCCCCTGCAGGAAAGCTTCACCCGATCACAGACCAGGAAGTTGAGGACCTCCGCGTGGCATTCCACGTGGGCGAATAATCACTCCATATAAAAAAGGAAGTAACCGGCAATTTTTGTCGGTTACTTCCTTTTTGTTACTTATCTACAAAAATGATAGGATTTCCTGCACAGACGTTATATGGAGAGAGCAAATAGTACTTCTCAGAGAGGGAATCCGGGGTCATCCAGCGACGGAGCTTGGCTTTGTGGCGGTCGGCTTCCGGAGGGTACGACACTTCGTGTCTATCCTCCCCAGCCTTGCGGCCGGGTCCCTTCCGCTCACAGCCGCGGCCGGCTAGCCCTCCAGAAACCGACCCCACAAAGCCCGGTCGCTCTCGCTGCAATATTTTCAAAGTTACCTTAATCCTAAATGCTTCTCTCAAAGCCCTTCTATAGGAAAATGGTTGTCCTCTCAATTATATGAATTTTACAAAATACATCGCAAGGTATATATTGGGGCTATTTGTTGTTTGCCCTGCGGCAAGGGAGCAAAAAATAATCTTT
Source organism: uncultured Bacteroidales bacterium (assembly GCA_937898205.1). GTDB lineage: Bacteria > Bacteroidota > Bacteroidia > Bacteroidales > UBA932 > Cryptobacteroides. Next base: position 17,891 of record CALEJC010000093.1, on the reverse strand, counting down.
AATATCCTTGCGCTTAAGCAGTTTGTCTGCTACATCTTTTGATATAAAGATAATACGTTGTGCTTGGCGGCCCTGTTCAGCACCGAAATATTCTTTAGTTTTATATATACCAGGCAGTGGATTCTTATGAAGAGGGAAGAAAGGATAAGCATAATGTTGCATTGAATATTTAACCTCACCACAGAAGGGGCATATCTCAAACTCTCTATCCGCCAAATAAATAGACTCATCGATTACGGGAATGACAAGTTGAAAAACATCTTCCAGAATTTTTCCTCCCTTGATAACTCTTCTTTTATTTACTCCTAAGGGAGCAAAAATTTCTTCATATACTTCTTTATGCACAAAGAGTTCATCATGTAACCATGCGGAGTACCCAAAGATGCCGTGTTTTGCTCCCTTTCTTATGCGCAGGTCGTTAATCTGCTCTCTACCGCAACCACAAACTGGACATATTTTATTTATATCAAAGCATAAAGACTTGTATTTATAATCCTTCTCCGGTTGTGGAAACCCACAACCATATATACCTTTTAGAATATAATACTCAGAGTTATCGAATTCTTCTTTAGAGTATTCATAAGCAATAACACCTGATGAATGATATTTATTTTTAAAATAACTTCTGATTTCAGGATATCGTTCATCATAATCAAATCTTATTCGACCTGATCCCAGTTTAATGATTATTCCATATTTTGCAAGAAAATCAATGTCTTCTTCATCCCAGGGATAGAAACATTCCACTATTTTTTTCATTATAAGTTCTCCTCAAATATTTTACGCATTTCCGGAAAATCCTTATAGATCTCTTTCACTTTCTCAAGGATAACTTCTTTCGTCGCTGTGTTAGTTGTTATTTTTGATCCCGATCTTGAGTATCCAATACTTTCTCTTCATAGGTTGGTAAATTTTCTATGTTCCTTAGTTGTAAGAACGATAGAAGGGATATCATCTGCCTTTAGCCCCAATCTTTCTGCAAATCTTTGCTCTATCAAGTGGTGGACCTCAAGTCCTGAACCTTTTCCATATCTTGCAATTACTTTCTTGCGTAGATTCTAATATGAATCGACAACAAATTCCACTGGGAAGCCTAAATGTATTATCAAACAAATCTAGTGGCTAATTACATGAATGATTTATATCTGTACAGAAATCCTTGGTCCATCCGGCATATGATTCTCCATTGTAGACAAAGCCAACTTTAACCCATTTGAGATATCTTTTGGGCTTAAGGTAATCTAGTAAATAGAGCAATGGAATATTTTCTTCTGCTTCTTTGCTATCGAACTTTATTTTGGGAGCAATTATTGATGGATATTTGTATACTTCCCAAGTCTCGCTCCGAGGACGAACATATACCGCGCAACTTGATTTATCTATCCATCCATCAATACATATCTCATCAGAAAGGAAATTGGCCACTGTGACAAAATATCTTAGTTCTGACTTATCCTTTACCATCACTATCAACCAGTCATCAGTTGTCGTATCTTCAATAACTTGACTAATTACATCATCTCCGAAACTATATTTATAAATATTCTCATATTTGTTTCTTGATGATAGGAAAGCACTAAAAGGTTCATGCTCGTTATTGCTGCATGAAACTAAGATTGTACATAAAAATATCAAAAAGGGTCTCATCTGCGATTTAATATTAAAGTATAATTTGTATTATTAATTTGTTTATCATAATATGGCCATTCAGGCCCATGGATTAATAAACAACCTACTGACACTGCTTTATTTCTTTCTTTACTATAACCAGCAAATCCATTAGTATTCGTTCTATGAATATATATTCTGTCTTTTTTAGTTTCGCTATGTGCATCATAATTCGGGTAGCTGTTGTTTATGCCATAGAGGCAATCTACCGGATTGCCGTGCTCTATAATATGTGTTTTTGGAATTTTATTATGAGAAGCGTTTTTAACAAAAGAGACTTTATATATTCCATTATCAATAGCTCCGAACCTTTCAAAATCTGAACTCATAGTAAAGCCTGTATAATAAGCAATATCATCTGCACTTTTAGGCCCATAAACTGTAACTTTAGCAGTTTTAGCCCCTTTACCGGTTAAAGTCTCATCTTCCCCGAGCTTTTCATCATAATATCCATCAAAAACTACAACAGCTTTTCCTAAGTATGTCCCTTTGATGCCTAAATTATCTAATTCGTTTTGTGATGTTGCATTAGTCCACTTATAAGCTGTTAGATACGTTTGAGTCTCGTCTGTATTTGGTAAAGGTAAATTGTATGAGTACCAATCTCTACCATCCGGATCCACAAAGACCATCGGACTATTGTTACAGAAAGCATAAGGCGAGATGCCATAGTACTTCTCCGAGAGAGTGTCCGGGGTCATCCAGCGGAGGAGTCCTACATTATATTGCCTTGCGCCGAAGTCGGTATAAGGCACAGCAAAGTCCGGAGCTTGGTCTTCCTGGGCGGTGTAGTGATCGCGTAGGGTGATGCCTGCCGGCGTTGTGCCGAGCGGTGCCGATGGCGCCTGGTCTCTTGCTCCAAAGGCGCTGTAGTTTGAGGCTTCGAGAAGAGCACCACCCGGGCCGCTGACGACAGCTCTCACGCTGCCGAGGTAGTCATCGACATATAGCATCTCTCCGGCAGAGCTCAGTCTTCCTTCCTCCGCGCTGACGCTCTCAAAGGTCAATCCTCCGCCTGATCCTCTCCTGTAGACAAATGGTCCCCGATAGACAAGCCCTTCGCCATTTGGCTTCAGCGCGCTGAGCTTGGTGCCGTCGGAGAGGTAGCTGTAGCTGACCTTCACCCCTGAGGCATCACTGATGCTTGACGGCAAGTCCTCGTGGTTGTAACTTATATTGAGCCCGGACAGACCGTCGTAGGTCATCCGCCCGTGTTCATCGTGAGTGAAGGTGACGGTGCCTCCTGCACTGCGGATGAGCGAAGCGAGTCTGTCGCCGACATAGCTGTAGGTCCTCGATCCCTCTGCACCCGATTCCGAGCTGAGGTTGCCCCTGGCATCGTAGGCATAGTTGGATGTGACTCCACCCTTTATCTCTTTGGAGAGTCTTGCTGCATAGTCATAGGCAAAGCCCTCAGTCACACTCGCTCCAAAGGACCAGGACTCAGTCTTGCCGCTTATCAGTCCTGAATACAGAGGACTGACTCCCGAGAGAGAAGGATTGTTGTCGTAGTGGAGTGTCTGCGAGAAGAGCGCCGCTCCACCCTTAGTCACACTGTGACTGTTTATCCATCCCTGCAGGGTGTATCCCGAAGAGGAAGCGAGCGCTGTGCCGCCACCGGCGGTGGCCGCCTTGCTCTGTGGCCTGCCGAGGGCGTCGTAGCCATACTGAGTGGAGATGCTGCCCTTAGACACTCCTCCGACGGTCAGGGCCTCGGTGCCGGCTGTCATCCTTCCTCGGATGTCATAGGCGTATGTGCTGCTGAGCACAGAGGTGACCCCGGCCTGAGTACTGCTGAGGGTAGAAGCGATGATTTCGTCAGCGAAGTTATAGCTGTAGCTCTCGACGAGAGACCCTCCGTCTGCATACTGCGTCTGCACCTGAGACGGTCTCTGCTTGGCGTCGTAGATGGTCCTTGTCTGAGTGTATCCCGAGACGCCTCCGCCCGGAGCTATCTCCGCCAGACGCCTCTGTGTCTCCAGCCCCTTGGCAGGACCTCCACTCACCCCGCTCGGATAGAAGTCATAGCTGTACTCCTCGACCAGCGTCCTTGCAGCGCCGCTGATAGTGCGGTACCTCCTGAGGACTCGTCCAAATGCATCATACTCCAGCTCTTCCACCCGACTGCCCTTGGTCACGGAGATGATGCGGTCCTCGGAGTCGTAGCTGTAGTGCTCGCGAATGCTTCCCGGGATGCCCTTGGAGTTGAGTCTGCCGAGAGTATCGTAGCCGTAGCGCCACATGCTCAGGGTGTCCGTAAGAGCAATACCGCTCCCGACCACCGCACGCAACCGGTCGTAGACGTCATAGATATAGTAGGTAGGAGTATCGCTGCCCAGCGAAGTGCCAAGCACGCGTCCACTCCAGTCAGAGTACTCGGATGAGATCTTGCCGTCTGCATCGGTGACGGTTTCTTTCAAGACTTCGCCGGATGAATAGTCTCCCTCGTTGCTGATAGCACCATCCTTCCACAGGAGTATAGGGAAGGCCCCTGCCACGTCCTGAGAGTAGGTCTCGCTGTGCGTTCCGGCAAAGCCCGGCTGAGCCGATGCAATGACCCTGTCGCGAGACGATATCTCATATTGCTTGTGGTAGTATGCAAGATCACTACCGTGATAGTTGGCAGCTTCCGTTGCCGGCGAAGGTCTTGCCGCTCCGCCTCCTGTCTCCACAGGATATGGTACCCATACCTTCTCGTCGTCGTGAAGCAGGAAGTCAGACCCATAGGCAGTGACAAGATCCCTTCCGTCCCCGGCCGCATCTACGGCTATGTCTTCTGTCTTCAAGCCGAGCAATGACCACCACTCCACATCTTCAGCATATTGTGTGGCCGTGTCATTGCGATAGCTTCTGTGTCTGATGCTGCGTCTGCCGGAACCATTGTTAAGAAGGCTGTAGATGTGCTCTTCCGTCTTGTTGCCGTCGTGGTCTCTGACCACGGCCAGTCTTGCCCCCGGGTCGTATTCATATCCGGTGGAGAGTCCTGCAGGGGAGGTGACAGATGCCGGGCCAATGCCAAGGAGATGGGTGTAGGTGTGGACATGAGCTCCGGTCAGGGTGCTGCGCAGGCCATTGAGGGCGCTCAGCTGAGAGGCACTCGGAGTCTGAGCCCGAGTTATCGCGTCAAGAGTGTACTGTCCTCCGAGGGCGCTGCTGACTTGAGCATAGGTGGCGTTTTCTATGATGGCCACCGGCTCAGTGCCGCCATAACTCCAGATGACCACCGTCTCCGGCTTGCCTTTTTCCTTGAAAGAGGAGATGTTGCCCATACAGTCGCGTGTCAGGATAGTCTCCCTCCAGGACTCCACGCCAAGCGTGTTCTCCTTGTGAACTGAAGGGAGCAGCCTCTGAGTCCCGTCAACAGTAAACCACCCAAACTCTTTTATCTCTTCTTTCCACTTGGCCCCGCCCGGCTTGATTGGTGTGATAGGCGTGATAGGATCGTGACCTGGTTCGGTCGGAGTAATTATAGGTATGTCGGGGTTGATAATGATACCGCCTCCCGAAGAAGAGCCATCACCTATACTGTAGCTTTGCGATATTGCCTCACTGAGATAGTGCTGGTTCTTGAGAGTCGTATGCCAATCGGCTGAAGCCGCGAAATCATCCGCATAAGAGAAAGATACTCTTCGGGTTACGTCTGCAGTCTCATTGGAAACTGAGCTGACGCGGATTGGGGTGCTGAGTTCTGCCCTTAACTTATATACGGTGTTGACGGTGGTGGTGCTATTACCACCGGGAAGATACTCTACCGAAACGGTCTTGGTCGGTCTCCTCTCATAGTAATTGCAGGCATAGACCGGGAAGTGGTAGATGTCCGAGTACTCAAGCTGACCATAGAGATATCTCTGCATCACCTGCGTGGCGTAGTAGTCCACAAGGACATCGCTGCGACTGCTTGTGTTGTAGGTATAGTCGGTAGCGGAGCGGAGCACATAAGCATTGTCCTTATACTCATAGACTTCTTTGCGTGTGAGGAGGTTTTGCCCACCCGGGCCGCTGTTGAGATATTCCGGCCTGACACCGATCCACGCCTCTACCGGGCTGCTTACGCTGTTATAGGTGCTCTCCCAGGTGGACGGAAAACGTGAGATGGTGCTTGTGGCGATTGGGTAGGTTTCCGTCGGAGTGAAGTGATAGACGGTCCTTGCGGTCGGGCCTGAGTTAAGCATTCTGTCCTGAGAGACATCTTCTGTGACCTTGCCATACCTGATGTATGTGTCCTGAAGGGATGGTCCGAGGACTACCGGCGTCTCGTGGAGAGAGAAGTTAAAGAGATAGGATACATCAAAGAACGGATTCGTCGGATCAGAGCCGCCGCTAAGCGACTGATTCACGGAGAGTGTGATATACATGTTGTCCTGCGGGAAGACAGGACCACTGGCACTCGGCTCTGTATAGGAGAACTGACGCTCCTGTCTGAGTGACATGTTTTCTAAAACGCTGATGGTCTTTATCCTCACACCGATGGAGGAGGAGAACTGACCTTGTGAGTAGCTGTTACCCTCATAGATAAATCCGGTGCTTGCTCCGTCGTGGTTTATGCCCGTAAGAGAAAGATAGTCCGCTTTGGTTGCATCCGGAGTGCCGTAGGTCAGTTGTGTGTAAAAGTACGGAGGCTGAAAGACAAACGGGCAGAGCGTGCTTTTGCCGGAGCTGCCGGACTCTTTCTCGGCATTATAGTAGCCGTACCAATCCTGAGAGTAGTGTGAGACAGAGGAAGAAAGTGTCTTATAGGAAAACGACCATCTGTCATCAAGTGTGCCGCTTCTGTAGAGTTCCAGTCCGCTCAGGATGATGCGACCGTCGTAGTTTTCTTTGCGTGTGTCCAGCTCCAGGGTGGCGAGGGCATTGGAGCCACCTCCGGGTGCAGCGATGCTGATTTCTGTGAGCCTGAAAGGGAAGTTGTTTTTGGAGTTTCCTTGCCCTCCTGTGTGGTAGTGGCTGCCGGTATCGCTTGCATAGGAGAAGGTTGCGGAGTATCCTGCAAGGCTGATGCTTGAAAGGACCTTTGTCTGATAGCTGTTGACGATATAACGGCTGTTCAAGTCAGTAGTGGTGGAAGATGTAGCTCCGGACTTGTTGACCTGCAGTGACCGTGTGGTAGTGAATATGGTCCTGTCCCACTCTCTTGGCGAGGAGTATGTCAGCTGAGCAGTCTCCAGACCGCTGCGGCTCGTGATCTGTGTGAGATACCATGCCGTTGTGGCTGTCCACCTGTCCGGCTCGCCTGACGTCGGGGTGAAGATCTCATCCGAAGAGCCTTCGTGGGTGGCGACTTCTTTCTCGGAGAGAGTGTAGATGGTTCCGTCCGGCCCCACGACCGAGAAGCTGTCTATCGAGCCTGAGGCTGCTCTGGTGTAGGAGATGAGGACTCCGTCTCCGCTGAACTGGTATACCTCTCCGTCATCTTGGATGACAAACGAGCCCTGCAGTCCGCAGATGTTGTAGCTGAATCGGTCCAGGCTGCTGTCCACCCTTCGCCAGAGGATGTCTCTGAGATAGTTCATCGCCTCGGTGGTGTTGGACTGGTTCTCGAGACTGGAGAGGAGTGTGCCCGACGGCATCTCGTGCTCAAACTGAGCGGCGGTGAACTCATCCGGCATATTGACCACGGTGCGGGTGATACAGCCTCCGGCATTGAGTGTCCATCCCAGACCCGCTACGCCGGCAATCTCATTGAGCTTGATGCCGCCTGAGGTATAGGACAGGCTGATAGGAACGGAGAGTTCCCGCCCCTGAAGAGTGTAAAAAGGTATTTCGTAGTGAACAAGACCTTGACTGAGTGTAACAGGGACATCTGCATACTTGACGGCAGACGCCGGCTCAGGAGAAGGAGGCATAGTGTTTTCAGTGACAGTGTAGCCCCTTTGGTAGATCGGTGCATCTTGTGCAGAAGCACCCAACGATAGCACTATCATTAGCGCTATCGGCAATAGAAATCGTGGTAATCGTCTCATAGCGCAACTATTTTCCACTAAAGATAGAAAATAATTACGAAAAAGCAAGAGGGAGCGGAATGACAGCTGGCTCCAGGCGGGCGTAGTCGTCCGCGACTCGTGAGCGGAAGGGGCCCGGCCAACAAGGCCGGGAAGGATAGGCCGAAGGCCGTACCCGGTCGGAGCCAGTTGTCTTCCGCAACAACAACTGGTTCTTGTGTGCGGAGGCTGGCCTGGGCGCACACAAGCGGTGGCTTCAGGTGGCTGTTGTGTGCGGAAACAACCTTCAGCGCACACGAGAGGTGTTTTTACGGATGGAAGAGTATAAATTGAGGAACACAAAAAGAGCGACCTTGATGGCCGCTCTTTTTTGTATTTAAACTTTAACTTATGAAAGCTTGTTGATGTAAACTGCGATACCGCTCTTAAGGTTTGAAGCCTTGTTCTTGTGGATGAGACCGATCTTGGCAAGTTTATCAATCATTGCATAAACCTTAGGTGCATTTTTCTCTGCAGTTGCCTTGTCTGTGGTCTTGCGGATATCGCGGATCGCGTTTCTTGTTGTCTTTGCATAATATCTATTATGCAATCTACGCCTTTCGTTCTGACGATCGGCCTTCTTTGCTGAAGCTGTATTTGCCATTATTATTTATTTTTAATATTTGTAGTGGGTAGGAGAATCGAACTCCTATTGCAAGAATGAAAATCTTGAGTACTAGCCGTTATACGAACCCACCAACTCAGTTCCAAATGCTATTGCGCTAATTTGGGAGTGCAAATATAGTAATTAATTTGCATTTGACAAATTATTTTCTGCATTTTCTTCCTCGGTCTTCTCTTCTTCCTGCCATTCCCAAGAATACAGCAAAGCTTCTACCTGGCGCAGGTGCTGACGCTTGTCAAGGCTTGGTGCATAGACAAAGGCCTCAAGCACAATAATCTCCTTTCCGTCCTGGCTGTAGAAAGAGTGTGAAACAAACGGACCTCCCATGTAGTCGTTTTCTACGTCCCACATGCCTCTGGTCTGCACGATATTTCTGCCACGGTATCTCAAATACTCGACCATCGGGGTGAAATGCGGGCTGGTGATCATATATGAGTTTTCTCTCATGCCGGGCACATTAGCCTTCATGATGGCATTTCGGTTTTTGATGATGTTGCTGGATGTAAATGGATGATCCTCTTCCGCAGGATACTTGTATATGAGCACATCCTGATATACATACTGCCTGTCATAGGCAATCCATACAAAATCATCTGTCGCTTTTCTGAGTTTATATCCCACAGGGAAATGCATCTTGCCGCCAAATCTCTCAGGAAGAATATCTGCGAGTGGCTTCTCCTCATACAGCATGGTGTTTCTGATGACTCTGTCGCGCTCGGCCTGCTCGATAAATCTCTCGATGTGAGTGCCGTTGCTGCGAAGGAGCTCAATAGCTGCTTCGCTGGTCTGTGCATTAACCTGCACGACGCACTGAGGAGTTGACCATACATCATTTCTATAAATCACAGCTGCGCTGTCCACTTGCGGATTGATGTTATAGAAAACGATGTTTCTATGGATATTAAAAAGATCTGTAAATCCACCTGGAGCGACATTGACAAGAGAATATAATGGCTCTTTCTGGGCAAGATAAGGGACGTCGGAAGCGAGCAGCTCTCTTGTGGCCTCGCCCAAAGCTCCTTCCCAGTTTTCTTTACTGATTACAACTATCACCTCACCGGCCTTTCCACTGACATTAGGAAGAAGGGTAGCAGTGGACTTGCAAGATACGATGCTCAAAGCTGCAACGAGAATCAGTAGTACTCTTTTCATATAATTGTGCTTTTAGAAATGAATAACTCTTGTAATATCGTTTCCTATGGCAAGAAACATCAGTGCAAAAATCAAAGCCATGCCGATCAACTGCGTCACAATCAAGAACTTATCGCTTGGCTTGCGGCCGGTGATCATTTCATATAAAGTAAACAAAATGTGTCCTCCGTCCAAGCCCGGGATCGGAACCAGATTGATCACACCAAGCATGATTGAGAGCAATGCAAGGAGGTTGATAAACTGATACCAATTCCATGTATCTGGAAAAGCTTCTCCGATGGCAATAAAACTGCCCACTGATTTGTAGGCTCCGGACGACGGGGTAACCAGCAATTTGAGATCTTTGAGGTAGCCGGAGATGTTTTCTCCTGTCAATTTCAGACCTGCTGGGATTGCTTCAATCAGTGAGTAGTCCTTGGACTTGATATTTGTCAGGGGAGCCATGTAAACTCCCATCAAGCCTGCGCTGTCCACCTTGACCGGGATGGCAAGTGTGTCGGCGTCTCTGACCACCTGAGCCAGAACTTCCTGGTTTTTGAGTGTCTCAAGAACCTTTCTGGAATCTTGCAACCACTCTACCGGCTGGTTGATGGCGATTACCTTGTCGCCTCTTGTCAGCTCGGAATCCTTGTTGGGGCCTCCTTGTGCGACTGAATCAATCACAAAAGGTACTGCCAGATCAAACATTAGTGACGATTGCAGGACCTCTCCGATCATAGACTGGTCTATATAGAGCTCCAGGGTGTCGCCGTCTCGCAAAACTTTGGCCCTGTGTACATCTCTTCTGGCCAGGTCGGCCTGCAGCATTGCAAAATTCTCGGGATTATAGTCGTCAAAACTCAAGATCTGATCTCCTGTCCTGAAACCCATCTCGTGGGCAAGCTCGTTGACATAAATCCGGCTATCCTGATTGGAAATATATCTCTGTCCCCAGATGGCCATGATCGAGATGTAGAGCAGAATCGCAAAAATGAAATTGTTTACGACACCACCGGCCATCACAAAAAGCCTCTGCCACGCCGGTTTGCTGCGGAATTCCCATTCTTTTGGGGCTTCTCCAAGGCTCTTGATATCCATTGACTCGTCGACCATCCCGGAGACCTTGCAGTATCCGCCAAACGGCAGCCAACCTATGCCAAACTCTGTCTCTCCCCATTTCCAGCGGGCAATTGCCTTGCCGCCGACATCAAAAAACAGGTAGAACTTCTCAACTCTTATTTTAAAAATCTTTGCCCAAAGGAAATGTCCGAATTCGTGGACTATGATGAGTGTGGAGAGGGCAAGGATTACCTGAAAAATCTTAATTAATATAACCATCAGCTATAGCAGCAATTTCTTTGTTTGTTTGGAAAATATCTTCAAGAGTTGGCTGCTCAACAAAATTCAAGCCAGTGGTCAAGCATCTTTCGTTAATCTTTGCGATGTCGTAAAATGAGATCAGCCCCTTGTGGTAGGCTGCTACTGCAACTTCATTGGCGGCATTGAGCGCACAAGGCGCGTTTCCGCCCCGGCGGATCGACTCGTAGGCAAGCTCCAGGCAAGGGAAGCGAGTGATGTCCGCTTCCTCAAAGGTCATCTTGCCCAGCGCGGCAAAATCGATGCGTTTGTTGCCGACAGTCAAGCGTTTAGGGAAGCTAAGGGCAAACCCGATCGGCTCGCGCATGTCCGGGCATCCCAGCTGTGCGATGATTGCTCCATCGACAAACTCCACCATCGAGTGTATCATCGACTCGGGGTGCACCACGACATTGATGCGCTCCGGCTCGATATCAAACAGCCACTTCGCTTCGATGACTTCAAATCCTTTGTTCATCATGGTCGCCGAGTCGATTGTGACCTTCCAGCCCATGTCCCAGTTAGGGTGCTTGAGTGCATCCGCAGCGGTGGCGGTGGCGATGCGGGACCTCTCCCATGTGCGGAAAGGTCCGCCCGAGGCGGTCAGGTGAATCTTCTCGACTTCATTGCCTTGCGCGGCGAGGAGACATTGGAAGATTGCCGAATGTTCCGAGTCCACGGGAAGGATGACTCCGCCGTGCTCGCGCATCGTGCGGGTAACGATAGCGCCAGCGGCAACAAGCGTCTCTTTGTTGGCCAATGCCACAATCTTGCCGGCTTCCAGTGCGGCAAGAGTCGGCCTGAGGCCGCTGAATCCCACCATTGCGCCGACAACAATATCCACGCAGTCGAGTTTGACCAGCTCACAGATGCTATCCACGCCTGCCCAGACTTTTACGTCTTTGTCCTTAAGGGCGTCAGCGACATATTTATATCTTCCCTCGTCGCAGATGACGACGTTTTCCACATCAAACTCAAGAGCCTGCTTGATGAGCAGGTCTGCGCTTGAGCGAGCTGAGATGAGGCTCACCTCAAACAAGTCGCGGTGCTGGCGCACTACGTCAAGTGTCTGAGTGCCGATGGATCCGGTAGAACCGAGTATTGCAATCTTTCTTTTGGTCACGATTAAAAACTTATGTATTTGGTTGGGTCAAGATTTGCTCCCGAGAGCCATAGCTCAAAGTGCAGGTGCTCTTCATTTGGGCTGTTTGGAGCCGTGCCGACAATCGCGATAGGAGTGCCTGCCTTGATTTCGTCTCCCACCTTGACGAGAGCTCTCTGATTTTTCTTGTAGATGCTGATAATATTGTCGTCGTGTTGAACAATCAAAATGTGTCCGAAGTCCTCGTCCCATCCGGAAAAGATCACCATGCCGTCAAGGACTGAACTCACGATGCTTCCACTTGTAGTTGCGATGTCTACTCCAGGATGTTCTACTCCGTCCCATGGATTTGAGATGACGCCCTTGACCGGAGTAAAGAAGTGCTTGCCCTCAATCGGAAGGGAACGGTTGGCGTTGCTCGGGCTGATGGTAAACTGCTGGGCCTTTTGGATGCTTTCTCTAAGAAGCTGGTCTTGCTCGGCAAGCTGCTCTCTGCCTTTGTCTGACAGGAAATTGGCCGCGCCACCGCTCTGCACAAGCTCTTCCTGAGTCAGTTCGCTTCGCCCTGAGAGCACTTCTTGCATGCCGAGGGCATAGAGATGCCATCGATTGAGCATGTTTTCGAGTGAGTCAATCTTCATGGCGTTGTTGAGAGACAATTTCTTGGAATAGGCGTCGGGATATCCCGGAATCGTCTTGCGGATAGGAGTAAACGCGATGAGACAATAGAGCAGCAGAATGATGCTGACACCGGCGACTACACAGCCCTGAATAAATCTCGCTTTTGTGAAGCGGATGGCCTTGATCTGCTTATGGGTATTGTTGTCTACCAGAGATAGTCTGTAAACACGGTTTTTGTCGCTTGGATTTTGTCGTCCCATACTTTTTAACTAATTTCGCATGATGAACAGAACCATCGGCATAGATTATGGTCGCGCCAGAGTAGGGGTCGCTGTGAGCGATCCTCTCGGGATTTTTGCGTCTCCAATGGAAACTGTTCCTTCTGCAAAGATAATAGAATATCTCCAAAAATATGCTCTTTCAGAGACCATTGAACGATTTGTTGTGGGGTATCCGCTCAATCTCAATGGCGCTCCTGCTCAGGCTGCAGCAGATGTGGATGTCTTCCTGAAAAAACTTGCCAAGGCATTTCCGGATGTGCCCATCGTGCTCGAAGACGAGAGGTTTACCTCGGTGCTCGCTCACAGGGCGATGATTGATGGCGGGATGAAGAAAAGCGACAGGAGGGACAAAAATTCTGTAGACAAGATCAGCGCAGCGATAATCTTGCAGAGCTATATGGATAAGAAGAAGTAATAGAGATGATTAGACCAATTTACTTATACGGATCGGAAGTCCTCAGAAAGAAGGCTGTTCCGGTGGATATTACTAAGACCGAAGAAATCAAGACCCTTGTGGCTGATCTTTGGGAGACTCTGGCCAGCTCGGAAGGTTGCGGCCTTGCTGCTCCGCAGATTGGTGAGAGCCTTAGAGTAGTGGTCGTTGACGGAGATGTCATGTCTGACGTATATGACTACCTCAAGGGATTTAAGAGGACAATGATCAATCCTGTCATCGTTTCCGAGAGCAATATCATGTGCGAATACAACGAAGGCTGCCTCAGCGTGCCCGGCATCTATGCCGATGTGCGTCGTCCCGACAGCCTTAGGGTAGAATATTATGATGAAAATCTCGAGAAGCAAAGCGAAGTGTTTGAGAGATTTGCTGCCAGGATGGTGCAGCATGAGCTGTCTCATCTTGAAGGCGTGCTGTTTACCGACCTTGTCGCTCCTATCCGTCGCAAGATGGTGGCTCGCAAATTGCAGGGGATTGCTGCCGGTAAGATCAGAACATCATATAAGTCAAAACTTAAATAGTCTATATGGGAGCCTTTCACGCCTACGACATCAGAGGTATCTGGGGTGTCGATTTTGATAGAGAGACAGTATATAAGATCGGTTATTTCCTGCCGCAGCTTCTGTCTGCAGATAAGGTGCTTGTCGGCAGAGACTGCAGAGTCTCGTCTGACGAGATCCATGATAGCCTGATCCAAGGTATAACAGATGCCGGTGCTGATGTCTATGACCTGGGCTTGAGCAGCACCCCGATGGTTTACTTCTCTACAGCATATTATGGCTTCCCTGCATCAGTGCAGATTACTGCAAGTCACAATCCTGCAGAATATAACGGCCTGAAGGTGAGCAGGGAAAACGCTCTTCCTGTGGGCTACGATACAGGCCTGGGTACTATCAAGCAATGGATTGATGAAGGTAAGGAAGTAGTGCCTGCTCAGAACAAAGGAGAGGTCTACCGGAAAGACATCTACAAGGACTATATCCAATATATGTCCAAATATAAGTCTGATTTGAGCAACCTGAATATCGCCTTTGATCTGTCCAACGGTATGGCTTGCCTTTTTGCAAAGGATGTCTACGGAGACGCTCCAAGCTATATCTTTGATACTCTTGATGGCAGATTTCCAAATCACGAGCCTAACCCTCTGGTGCCAAAAAATGTGGAGCCGCTCAAGGCGCTTGTCCTGGAGAAGGGAGCAGACGTGGGCGTGATCTATGACGGTGATGCCGACAGAGTGATGTTTGTGGATGAGAAGGCGCAGTTTGTGGCTCCTGACCTCATCATCGCCATGATGGCCCGTTACTTCTGTGATGAGAAGGGTGCAAAATCACCAAAGGTGCTTCAGGAGATCCGGTCATCAAAGGCTGTTGCCGAATACCTTTCTGCCTACGATGCTGATGTGCACACATGGCGCGTCGGTCGCGCATTTGCTGCTCCTAAGCTTCGCGAGATTGATGGCCTTTGGGGCGGTGAGCTTGCCGGCCACTACTATTTCAAGGATTTTTTCTATTCGGATAGCGCACTCATGGCTTCGCTCATCGTGCTGAATATCGTTTCGGCACTGAAAAGGCAGGGGCGCAGCTTCAGTGAGGAGATCGCATCTATCGTCAAGTATCGCAATTCGGGCGAAATCAATTTCCGTCTTGAGGATAAGCAAGGGGCTATGAAGGCTTTGTGCGAGCATTTTACCGCTCAGGAGAAGCCTCTGAAAGTGATGGATTTTGACGGCTATAGAGTTGAGTTTGAAGACTGGTGGTTTAATATCCGTCCTTCAAACACAGAACCATATCTCCGTTTTATCTGCGAGGCCCGAAGCGAGGAAGTGCTCAAAGAAAAAATCGCCCAGACACAACAACTATTTGAAACAAAATTTGCTGCCATAAGACAGTAAAAATCAGAAACCTATGAACCTATTAATCTTACTGCCACTGGCGGTAATGCTATCTCGTGATATCCCACCTCCGGCACATAGTTTTATACCGGAGGAATATGTCAGCATCTCAACTCAGTTCCTTCAGGGAGAAGGCGCTCCGGTTGATACTATCGATGTCAATGACAGTAACTTGCAGATAGTGCTCAAAGACGATAACACCTGGTACTATATCAAGAATATAAAGAAGGTTGAAGAGA
The DNA here is from genome assembly GCA_937898205.1 of uncultured Bacteroidales bacterium. Taxonomy (GTDB): domain Bacteria; phylum Bacteroidota; class Bacteroidia; order Bacteroidales; family UBA932; genus Cryptobacteroides. Next base: position 2,545 of record CALEJC010000093.1, on the reverse strand, counting down.
GTTCCGTGTTTGTGGAGAATTGGGTGGAAAATAATCTCACTCCATATAAAGATGTGAAGCTAGAAGATCTTGGATACCGTAATTCAATCTGCTTGATTGACTCAGTGAGCAAGTTTGCATGCCCATATAGTACCAAAGTATATTCAAAGTTTGGCTATCGCCACGGACGTCGACACCAAGGTGTGGACTTGCCGTTGAAAGTTGGTACTCCGGTTGCTTGTGCTTTTGATGGCAGGGTAAGAGTGTCAATGTATTCGCGTGGCTACGGAAATATGGTGGTGGTGCGTCACGAGAATGGCCTGGAGACATTTTATGGACATCTTTCTAAAAGAAATGTAAAACCGGGAGATTGGGTTAGAGCTGGTGATGTTATCGGTCTTGGCGGCTCGACCGGTCGCTCCTCAGGACCGCATCTTCATTTTGAAGTCCGCTATAAGGGCTTTGCTTTTGATCCGCAGTGGATTATTGATTTTGAAGCGGGTAAATTGCGCAAAAATGTGTTTGTGCTGAGACGCAGCTATCTTGATGCCTCTTCGCGATATATACCGGAATCCATCCAGGAAGAAGAGGATGTTTATCTGACAGACGAGCAGATTATTGCTGAGGAGATGCGCATTGCTGCGGAGAAAGCAGCAGAGAAATGGCATACTGTCAGGTCCGGTGAAACCATCTCCGGCATCGCTGCCAAGTATGGCAAGAATCAGAGTACTATCAAAAAACTAAATCCTGGCCTAAACGTCAATAAGATACGCATAGGCCAGAAGATCAGAGTTAATTAGTAGTCAATTACTTGCCGTAAGGTCCCACGACGCGCAGGGTCTCGCCTGTGTCTTCGAGCTCAAAGAGTTTTGGATATGTCTCGCCCCAATATGGAGTGTGGAGACAAAGTATGATCTTGCCCTCAAATGTCTTGAATATCATACCATGACCCGCATTTGTGAGCAAGGCAGTGTCCTGCTGTCTCCAAGGTCCGGCAATCTTGCCTGAGTCTGAGATGGCGATGCCGCAGCTGTTGTTGGTTGTCCAGATCATGTAGAGCTTGCCGGTCTTGCCCTTGTAGAGATATGGGCCGTCGGTGACATAACCGCTGCCGTCAGGCGGAATCGGTTTTCCCCAGGTTGAGTTTACATAACTAGCGCGGAAAAGGTTCTTGACTTCGCCGTCAATTGCTGAAAGGTCATCCTTGAGCTTTACATATCCGATCGCGCCATCTGTTACCTGGACCCATTCGTGGCAATATACCATATATGGCACTCCGTCTTCTACCCAGAGAGTTCCGTCGATAGTCATCATGTCTGAAGGCATGGTGGAGTGAGGTGCAAATGTCTTGTATGGGCCATAAGGAGAGTCGGATACGAGGATCTGTGAACCTCTCATCACTCGTCCTGTGTGGTACCAGTTGCGCCACTGCTCCGAGAGTGGTTCTGATGTGTCAAATGTCTGGAAAAGATAATACTTGCCCTTATAATAATGGAGCTCAGGAGCCCAGATGCTATTGATCTTGATGTCTCCCCACACGTCTTCCGGGGTAGTGTAGATGATGGTAGGGCCTTCCCAGTTGATCAGGTCTTTGCTCTTGTAGCTCATCACTGAGCGTCCGGCAGGACCTATCATGATGTATTCTTTTGATACGGGGTCGGCAAGAACACAATTGTCTCTCCAACGGATTTGGTCAAGGGTGTAAGTGCCATAAGGCCTTCCACCTCTTCTTTGTGCATCCATGTTTATGCTTGGCATAAAGCATGAGAGGACTAAAATTGAAAGCAGAAAACGTTTCATAATGGGTGTTGTTTGTCTAAATGTGCGGTTAGTTGCTGTAAATATAGTCAAATCTTGGTAAAAATTGCTGCTTTTGCCTATATTTGCAAAATAGTAAAATGGTGTACTAATGAAACCTGAAATTGCAAATGCCATTGACCACATCGAGGTCAATATGAATGAAGTCGGAATGGAGCTCATCAACATAGTCCTTGCTCTGGTTATGTTTGGTGTGGCACTGGGCATCAAGCCAAAAACCTTTGTAGATGTATTTAAAAAGCCTAAATCAGTCATAGTGGGCGTTTTCAGCCAGTTGGTATGTCTGCCGATGCTTACCTTCTTTCTTTGCTGGCTGATGCGCAACTGGATCTCGCCAATGATGGCTATGGGCATGATTCTGGTGGCTTCCTGTCCGGGTGGAAATATTTCAAACTTTATAACATCCCTCTCAAAAGGAAATGCTGAGCTGTCTGTTTCATTGACTGCGATAAGTACCAGTGCAGCAGTGTTTATGACTCCTCTTAACTTCTCTCTCTGGGGTAATCTCTATCTGCGTGTGGCTCACCGTTTTGCTACCGAAGTGCCGGAGCTGAGCATCCCACTGATGGAGGTTTTCAAGACCATCGTGATCTTGCTGGGTATTCCTCTTGTTCTGGGTATTTTGGTTTCGCATTACTTCCCTAAGTTTGCGCAGAAAGCCAAGAAGCCTGCACAGTATCTTTCTGTAGCATTCTTCATCGTGATGGTGGTACTTGCTGTCAATCAGAACCTGTCGGCATTTATGCAG
>CALEJC010000092.1 GCA_937898205.1 uncultured Bacteroidales bacterium | reverse complement strand
ATGACGGCTTCCGCGGGGGTGACCGTACAAGCATCGAGCTTCCTGAGTCTCAGCGCAGATATGTGGCTGCCCTTGCTGCGCTTGGGAAACCTGTCGTATTTGTCAATCTGTCAGGATCAGCTGTAGCCCTTGAGCCGGAGGCTGAAGTCTGTGATGCTATCCTTCAGGCGTGGTATCCTGGCGAGGCTGGAGGAACTGCGGTGGCTGATGTGCTTTTTGGCGACTATAACCCTTCAGGCAAACTTCCGCTCACATTTTATCGTGGCGATAACGATGTGCCGGATTTCAATAATTATGACATGACCGACCGTACTTACCGCTATTTCAAAGGCAAAGCTCTTTTTGAGTTTGGTCATGGTCTGAGCTACTCAAAGTTTAAGTATAGAAGGGCAAAGTATAAGGATGGAGTTGTCTATGTGACACTTAAAAACCGCTCAAGAGTCGCCGGCGACGAGGTTGTGCAGATATATGCCCGCAATGTGGCAGATGTTGAAGGTCCGATCAAGAGCCTTCGCGGATTCAAGCGAGTGCATCTCAAGCCAAGACAGAAGGTGACAGTGGCTATCCCTGTGACTCTTGACCTATATAACCCGCAGACCGGCCAGATGCAGGAAACTGCCGGCAAGCACATCATTTACTATGGTGGCTCATCGGCAGATTCAGCACTCAAAAAGATCAGGATAAAGATTTGATCTTGTCAATAAATTCATCGACTTCCGTCTCGTCTGTAGCCCAGCTGGTAACGAGGCGGATTGTCGTTTCTGTCTCTCCTCTCGGACCCCAATATTCAAAGCTTGCCCACTGCGCGAGTTGATCTACTATCAGATTGGGCAACTTGAAGAACTGCTGGTTGGTAGGACTGTCGATGTAGGCCTCAAAGCCTGCCTCCGCCATGGCTTGCTTGATGCGGAGAGCCTGCTTGACTGCGTGCCCTGCGATCTCAAAATACAGCCCGTCTGTAAACAGCGTTTCAAACTGCAATCCGAGCAGCCTGCCCTTGGCCAGCATACCGCC
>CALEJC010000091.1 GCA_937898205.1 uncultured Bacteroidales bacterium | reverse complement strand
TGCTTCTATCCTCTTTACTGCTCAGACAGGTGGCCAGATCTATGGTGCAATCGGTCGTGCAAATGACCGTGCCGGTAACGGTAACTATAACGTGCTCGGTTGGTGGCAGGATTGCTGGTGGAGCGAGGAAGAGCCTGGTAACGGCATGGTTCCTTCACCACTCAGTACTGTGAAGCCAGATGGTGACTCTCGTTTTGTTGAGTCTTCAGACTACTTCAGAATCAAGAACATCACTCTTGGTTACACTATTCCATTCAAGAAGGCAATTTCTTCTGCACGAGTATACCTCTCAGTAGAGAACGTCCTTCTCCTCAGCAGCTACTACCACGGTTACACACCAGAGGCAACAACTCAGGGTAACAACTTCCCTGGTTTTGATTTCGGTGCGTTCCCTGCAGCTCGTACATTTACTGCTGGTATCAATATCAACTTCTAAAACGAGAAAAGCCATGAAATCATTTTTCAAACATATAGCACTTGTTGCCGGTATTGCTCTTCTCTGCGTATCTTGTGATGATAAGCTCAACATCCCTCCAGTGGGTGCGCTTCCTAGTGACGGATATTTCTCAACTCCTGTGCACGTGGAAGAGGGTGTCCGTGGTGTATATGCAAGACTCAGAAATGCCGAGGTAAACCACTATGCAACTTTGTCGGAGATGCGTTCTGATAATATGTGGGTTGATCCAGCTCCAAACGCAACTCGTGAAGTATCAGAAATCGCTCACTACAGATTTGGACCTACTCTTGGTAACCTGTCAAGCGCTTGGGCTGCATGGTACAATGTTATCTATAACGCCAATGTCGTGCTTGAAAACATGGAGGCAGTAGCGTTTTCAAAACCTGAGATTAAGGACCAGTTTAGGGCTGAGCTTCTTTTCCTCAGAGCCTATGCACACTTTGAGCTCGTGCGTCTCTTTGGCGACGTGCCTCAGGTAGAGAAGGTATATAGTGTCAGCGAGACAAAGACAGTCCCTCAGACTGCAGGTGCCGATGTTCTCAAAAACCTCGTAATCCGTGACCTTAAGGTGGCTGTTGACGCTCTTCCATATCAAAAGTCAATGCTTTCTAGCAAGGGCACTAGTGCTTCAGCAGAGTTTAGAGCTGACAAACTTGCTGCTCAGGCAATGCTCGCACGTGTATACATGACACTTGCAGGTTATCCATACAATGACTCAAGCGTTAAGGCTGATGCCAAGAAGCTCCTTAAGTCAGTAGTTGAATATGGTATGGCTAACGGATACTGGGCTCCTACCGCTACAGAGTGGAAGAAGATGTTTACAACTGACCGTGCTACTCAGAACAAGTACTTCCTCTTCAGCATCCAGCACACTGCTTCTTCAACCAACAATATGGCATTCAGCTCTTGTGGTACAGCACTCAGCGTAGAGTATCTCCCAACACAGGGTACCAACTGCTACTTCAACGGTAACAGCATGACTCCTGCATACGTGGAGGCTTCTCTCCGTCACGAGTATCAGGTAACAAATGACCAGCGTGGTGATTTTATCGTTCTTGATATCATGGATCCTATCGGATCATTCCAGGGCTACTTCAATAGAGAGACTGAGTTTACTAAGGATGGTAAGAAGTTTACTGCTTTTGAAAGATCACTTCTCACAAAGTGGGTTCCTTATGCTACAAAGCGCGCTTCTGTCGGTGTTGAGTTTGATGACCTTAACCTCAATACAGCTAGAAACGAGTCCGGTGGCTGGCCAATGAACTTCCCAATTATCCGTCTTGAGGATATGATGCTTCTTTATGCAGAGCTTCTCGTTGAAGATAGTGTGGCAAATGCTATGAGTTTTGTCAACATGATCCGTCTGCGTGCCGGCGTGCCTGCAAGATCAGTTTCCTGCACAGCCGCTGAGGCTCTTGAGTATATCAAGATGGAGCGCAAGCTTGAGTTCCTTGGCGAGGGTATACGTTGGTTTGATGAGATCCGTTATGGTGAGTGGAAGGAAGCGACAACAGAGATGTTTGATCGCTACCTGAATTCATCTAACCCTGGTTACCAGAGCACAGTTTCTACTTTGCCAGTCCTTGGTGGTAGATACCTCTGCCCAATCCCTCAGTCAGAGATGGAAGCTGTTCCAGGCCTGTATGTACAGAATAAGGACTGGGAATAATTGATTCCTGATCTTATAAACTAAGGAGGCGCTCCCGGTGGAAGCGCCTCCTTTTAATTATGTCTTGATATTCTATTTGGTCTGAAGATCAATCTCTACCGGTTTGAAGCCTTCGCCTTCAACGATGAGTTTAACGTCTGAAGGATTCTGACCGGCGCGGAGGATTACAAGAGCAGAACCACGATAGAGCAGACGTTCATTTACTGCATGAAGTTCGTGTGATACGATGTTGCCATTGTCAACTGCTACGATCTGAGCATCTCCCTCTCCTCTAAACTTGAGCTGGTTGTCTGCCTGG
>CALEJC010000090.1 GCA_937898205.1 uncultured Bacteroidales bacterium | reverse complement strand
GCGAGGATTGCAAGATCGTTAGACGTAAAGGTCGCCTTTATGTGATTTGCAAGAAGAACCCTAAGTTCAAGATGCGCCAAGGATAATAATTTAGTAACAAATTAAGTAAGTATAATTATGGCAAGAATAGCCGGTGTTGATTTACCAAACAACAAACAGGGAGAGATAGGTCTTACCTATATCTTCGGTATCGGTCGCCCTTCAGCAAAGAAGATCCTCGAGAAGTGCGAAATCGATCCTTCTATCAAAGTTGGTGACTGGAACGACGAGCAGGTAGCTAAGATTCGTGCTGAGATCAATGCATCTTACAGAATCGAGGGTGAGCTCCGTTCTTCAGTTCAGATGGACATTAAGCGCCTTATGGACATTGGTTGCTACCGTGGAATCCGTCATCGTATCGGTCTCCCAGTACGTGGCCAGAGCACCAAGAACAACGCCCGTACACGCAAGGGTCGCAAGAAGACTGTTGCTAACAAGAAGAAGGCAACTAAGTAAAAATTGATGAATTATGGCAAAGAAAACTACAACATCTAAAAGAGTTGTCAAGGTTGAAGCTTATGGCGAGGCTCATATTTCATCAACCTTCAACAACGTTATCGTATCTCTGACCAACGCTCAGGGCCAGGTTATCAGCTGGGGTTCTGCAGGTAAGTGCGGTTTCAGAGGTTCAAAGAAAAACACCCCTTACGCTGCCCAGATGGCTGCTGAGGACGCTGCTAAGACTGCATTTGATGCAGGTCTCCGCAGAGTAAAATGCTATGTTAAGGGTCCAGGTTCAGGCCGTGAGTCTGCAATCCGTACTATCAACAATGCTGGCATCATCGTTACTGAAATCGTTGATGTTACACCTATGCCTCACAATGGTTGCCGACCAAAAGGCCGTCGTAAAGTTTAATCATTAAAAGTAAGATTACTATGGCAAGATATACAGGTCCAAGCACCAAAATCGCACGTAAGTTCGGTGAGCCAATCTTCGGCTCAGACAAGTACTTTGAGAAGAGAAACTATCCTCCAGGACAGCACGGTCTCGCTGCAAAGCGCAAGAAGCAGAAGGACTATGCTATGCAGCTCAAAGAGAAGCAGAAAGTTAAGTATATGTATGGTGTGCTCGAGCGTCAGTTCCACAACACCTACGAGAAGGCTTCGCGTCTCTCAGGTCAGAAGGGTGAGAACCTCATCCTCCTCCTTGAGTCTCGTCTTGACAACGTAGTTTATCGTCTCGGTATCGCTCCTTCACGCGCAGCTGCACGTCAGCTCGTGTCTCACCACCACATCACACTTAACGGTGAGGTTTGCAGCATCCCTTCAGCTCATGTTAAGCCAGGCGATGTAGTAGCCGTTAGAGAGAGATCAAAGAGCCTCGAGGTTATCCAGAGCAGCGTTGCTTCTGTAACTAAGTATTCATGGCTTGATTTCGACGTGAAGACTCTCACAGGTAAGTTCCTTAACGTACCGACCAGAGCAGAAGTTCCTGAGAACATCAACGAACAGCTCATCGTCGATCTCTACTCTAAATAATAATTAACACCACAGTAATATGGCAATCTTAGCATTTCAGAAACCAGATAAGGTCATTATGCTCGAAAGCACCGAGACCACTGGCCGTTTTGAGTTCCGTCCACTTGAGCCGGGCTATGGTCAGACTATCGGTAACGCTCTTCGTCGCATCTTGCTTGCTTCCCTTGAAGGTTTTGCTATCAGTCAGATCAAAATTTCTGGTGTAGACCAGGAGTTTGCAACCATCCCCGGCGTTATCGAGGGCATGCAGGATATCATCCTCAACCTCAAGCAGGTACGCTTCCGTCGCATGGTTGAGACTGTAGATGGCGAGACTACAACAATCGTTGTAAGCGGCAAGCAGGAGTTTACTGCAGAGGATATCTCTAAAGGATTGTCTTCTTTTATGGTGTTAAATCCAGATCAGCACATCTGCTCACTTGAGCCATCTGTAAAGCTCGAAATCACTCTCTCAATCACTAAGGGTAGAGGTTTCGTGCCTGCAGAGGAGCTCAGAGATGAGAATACCCCAATCGGTACCATCCCTGTGGATGCTATCTATACTCCAATCCGCAAGGTAAACTGGAGCGTAGAGAACTTCCGCGTGGAGCAGAAGACTGACTACGAGAAACTCAACCTTGACATTGAGACTGACGGCTCAATTTCACCAAGTTCTGCTCTTCACGAAGCAGCCAACATCCTCATCTATCACTTCCGTCTTTTCACAGACGACAAGAAGATGTCGCTCGAGACTATCGCTGAGCCTCAGAGCAAGGAGCTTGACGAGGAAGCACTCCACATGAGACACCTCCTCCTCACCAAGCTCTCAGATGTAGGCCTTTCAGTACGTGCATACAACTGCCTCAAGGCAGCCGAGATCAACACATTTGCTGACCTCGTATCGTACTCAAGATCAGAGTTGATGAAGTTCCGTAATTTCGGTCGCAAGTCTCTCAACGAGATTGAAGTTCTTGTAGAGAAGATGAAGCTTACATTCGGAATGGATGTGAAAAAGTATAATATCACCGTTGTTAAAAAGAAAGTAGAATAATGAGACACAATAAAGCGATTAATCACCTTGGTCGTCAGAGCGGTCACCGCAAGGCCCTCCTCGCCAACATGGCTAATTCTCTTATCATGCACAAAAGAATTACCACTACAGTTGCGAAGGCAAAGGCTTTGAGATCATACGTAGAGCCACTCGTTACCAAGTCTAAGGACGATACTACTCACAATCGTCGTATCGTGTTCAGCTATCTTAAGAACAAGGAGGCTGTGTCAGAGCTCTTCCGCGTTATCGCACCTAAGGTTGCAGATCGTCCAGGTGGATATACCCGCGTACTTCACGTAGGTTTCCGTCAGGGTGACGCAGCTGAGATGGCTCTCATCGAGTTTGTTGACTTCAACGAGGCTGCTCTCGCATCAGCACCAAAGAGCGCTAAGAAGACAACTCGTCGTAGCCGTGCAAAGAAGGCTGAGACTGTAGAAGCTCCGGCAGTAGAGACTCCAGTAGAGGAGCCTAAGGCTGAGTAAACATCTCTAGAAACCCTGGGAAGGATTTTCCCACGCAAGCCTCATCGTCGATGACGATGGGGCTTTCTGTTGCTATAGAGGCGAGTTTGAGCGCCATTACCATGCGGTGATCGTGGCGCGAGCTGTACTGTCCGCCGCGAAGAAGTCTGCCGCTGAGAAGGCGGGAAGAAAGACTCTCTCCGCAGATCAGCATATCGTCACCTTCGATGCGCGCTTCTACGCCCATCTGCTCAAGCACTTCAAGGATAGCCTCTGCTCGGTTGGACTCCTTTGAGACGAGTCTGCCCACGCCTGAGATGCTGCTCTCGCCGGCGCAGAAGGCAGCCAGGACGGCCACGACAGGGAAGAGGTCCGGAGCGTTGTTAAGATCGGTTTCAAATGCCTCCAGCGGCGCTTTTGTCACGCAGACGGTATTGTCTTCGAGCTGCGAAACGACGGCTCCCGCTTCGACAAGGATATCCACGATGCTGAGGTCGGCTTGAAGCGAATCCATCTCCAGTCCCTCGATCTCCACGCTTCCGAAGATTGCGCCCGCTGCAAGGAATGCGGCGGCAGCGCTCCAGTCGCTCTCGATCTTAAACGAGGCCGCGCGGTAGTGCTGACCACCCTTGATCTGGAAATTGATGCCGGTGCAGTATGACCAATCCTGCTCTTCGAGCATCTGTGCGTCGCCTTCCATTTCGCTGCGCGTCTGGATGCCGAAGTGGCGAAGCACGTCGAGCGTGATATACATATATGGAATACTCTTAGGCTCGCTGACAAACAGATGCGAATCCTTTGAGCAAAGCGGCAATGCCATCAGCAGGCCGGAGATAATCTGCGAGCCGCCTGAGCCTGGAACGTCGGCATTGCCCGGCACGAGCGAACCTTTGACCTTGAGAGGGACAAACACCTCTTTGCTGTCTTTTTTGTCCTTATTTGAGAGCAATACGCCATGGGCTGCCATGATGTCCGGAGCCATGCTCAACGGACGTTTAGGGAGCGTTCCACGACCTTCGATCACAAAACTCTTGTCATTGAGCACGGAGAGGACAGGGATCATCAGACGTGTGAGAAGCCCTGACTCGCCCACACACACCTCATCAAGGCTGAGTCCGCCGGCGTGAGCGCTGATACCTGTGATTGAGATCACATCATCATCGATGCTGACCTCTGCGCCGAGTTCCCGGGCCACTGCAATGGCAGCGTCAGTATCTCCGCAAGGGGTGTAGCCGCTGAGCTCGGATGTGCCATCTGCGAGTGCGGCAGCAAGGATAGCGCGCTGCGCGAAGCTCTTTGATGCAGGCATTTTGAGACCGCCGGCATAGAAACCTTTATGATCCTTATATAACTCTGCACTCATCTGGGCGCTTGTCCATTGGCCTGGCGCTGTCGCCTCTTCAGGGCAGGTGCAGGCATAGCTAAATGGCGCACCTCTCTTGAGGCACTCAAGGCGGGTGTTGCGACCGGCCTCTCCCATCCCGAAGGCGATGAGTTTGCCTTGCAGGCTAGGCTGGTCTTCGAGTACAATCGAATACATCGACATGATGCGCTCGCAATCTTCCTGATTGTGGCAGGTAGTGACGATCTTGGCGATGTCAGCACCATAGCGGAAGCAGCGTGCAAGCGCCATCTGAAGCACCTCATTATCAGGTGTCTCCTCGTAGTTGTGGTAGGAGCGGATGATTTCTGTGCCGTTGCGCAGACACATTTTCTGGAAAGATTTGCTCATATTGGCAGGGGCCTCAATCTCCAGGTCTGCATAATGAGCTCCTGACTCGATGGCCAGGGCAAGGCGTCTTTCAGCCTCGCGAGGATGTATTTCTTTTGAGATGCGGCAAGTGGCTACGAGCGGGATGTCGCTCTCTGAAAACAGAGCTTTGATCTCCTCGTCGCTGAGATTACAAAGATCAAGGCGGATCTCCGCCAATTCAATATCTTCTGATCCAAGGAGTTGAACGATCTCCTCGTAGTTTTTATTCTGAATACTTGTGCAAATCATTGATTTCCTGAATAATTACTTTGCCGATTTTCTTGATGAGTACAAAATTGATTGCGCCGCCTTCCGCCTTCTTGTCCTTTTTCATCGCCTCCTGAATCTCTTCTTCAGGGCAAGGCATATCTACAGGCAGGTGGCACGCTTTGAAATCTTCTGCGAGTTTGGCTGCAAGGCCTGCTTTGGCTACTCCGAGAGCCTCTGAGATCTTGGCGGCTTTGATGATACCGACGGCGACAGCCTCTCCGTGAGAGAGCGGAGTCTGGGTCTCGTGAGTGTGCTGGTACCATTCGATGGCGTGGGCATAGGTGTGGCCGAGGTTGAGTACACGCCTGAGACCGGCCTCAAAAGGATCTTTTTCTACGATCTTTTCTTTAATCTGTCCGGCAGCTTTGATAAGCGGCTCAAGTGCTTTGAAATCAATCTTTTCTGCGCTAAGCACCTGGACTGCTTTTTCGTAGTTGCCGGATTTGTTTTCGATGATGAATGTTTTCAGGAGTTCTGCTGCGCCGCTGCGGAATTCGCGCTCGGGGAGCGTTTTCAGAACCTCCGGGAAGATGCGGGTGTCGGCAGGAAATCTGGTCACGCCGATCATGTTTTTATAGGCATCAAGGTTTACCCCTGTCTTGCCGCCAATGCCGGCATCCACCTGACTAAGCAGGGTAGTCGGGTAGTTGACATATTTCACTCCGCGTTTGTATATGCTCGCTGCAAATCCCACCATGTCTGTGGTCACTCCGCCGCCGACTGCATAGCAGATGGCCTTGCGGTCCGCACCCTGCTCCAAAAGCCAACGACAGATGCCGAGGACGGTATCAATCGTCTTGTGTTCCTCATCGGCGGTAATGGCAAGTCTCGGGTAATCAGGGAACTGCTCCAAGACAAAACTCTCCACGTTGCGATCATAGATCACATAGATGCTTTTGGTATTCTTTGTGCTCGCTTTCATATAAATCATCAAAATTGCAGCCTTCCTTACAAAGAAGATTAACGAAGATACAGCAAATATTTGATAAATCGCGATTTTTCAATACCTTTGCAGTCCGCCTTCAAGAAAAAAGAGCCCGAGTGGCGGAATTGGTAGACGCGATGGACTCAAAATCCATTATCCCTTAAAGATGTGCCGGTTCGAGTCCGGCCTCGGGCACAAAGCTTCGAGCATCCGCTCGGAGCTTTTTTTTTATTCTTCCGAGCCCTGTGAGAAGTCGAGTTCGAGGCCGAGGTCCTGGATGAGGGCGGCGAGTTCGGAATTATTGAGGATAGAAAGGAGATCTTGTGCGCTCATAACTGTAATGTTTAATTGTTTACAGTTACAAAGGTACGCCCCATTATTGACAAGTCTTGTCAATCAGAAGTTCTTCACGGATATAATTATCCACATAGGCTTTAAACTCCGGAGAGTCCACTATGCTGATCTCTCCGGCGAGACCCACATAAAAGCGGCATGCGCCCGCATAATTGTAGATGTCGGTTTCCAGCAGCCACCCGTCTTCTGCTGCGCGCAGGTCTCTCTCGGCAAGCGGATACTCCTCCAGCAGCAGATTCTTGGCTCTCACGCTAAGGAGAAGCTTCACACGTTTTGCGGTCTTTCCCGCCATTCGGAAGATGTCCATTCCCTGCTTGCGGTGGTTGCTCTCACATTCCCACGATTCTTCGCAGACCACGACATCCCCTATGCGAGCGAGCTTGAAAAGCTTGTTGTGGAAGTCGCCGAGATCGTAGGCCCAGACATCTATATAATTGGTAGTGAAGCCAAACGGCTCCACGATACGATCCTTGATGCTGCCGCTCCGGGCGGATTCGTAGCTTTTAAGGATGACTTTTTTCTTTTTCTTGATCGCATCAGAGAGGAGTTGCACATTGCCGGCATTGCGCCCCTTGTCGACATAATCGGCGATGCTGGTGCTGTTGTAGATGGCTGCGAGCTTGCGCTTCAAATCCACCTTCAGCGCATTGGTCGGGTCCAGTCTGTCAATGAGATTGTTTACCAGGTAGGCTTCCTCCTCGCTGAAATAGATCAAGTTGTCAAAGTCCACTGTTCCGCTGGGCATAGCACCCAACTTGTAGACATTGCTATGTAATTTGGTGACAGCGAAGCCGGCGGAGCGGAAGGTGTCGAGATAGCGATAGATGGTCCTGTTGGACATATCAAGCTTCTCGGCCAGATCGTCGATGCTGTAATGAGTGTTACTAGCAAGCAACTGCATCAAACGGAGCATCCGCTCCAGCTTCGGCTGGTCCATAGACGATTATTCTGCTGAATTGTGAGCGGCATAAATTGCAGCGTGGATGTTCTTGATCGGAGCATCTGAAACTGTGCAGTCTGCGCCAATCATCACGCGACCCTTAGGGCCGTTGGCGATAGCCTCCTTAACGACAGCGGCAACTTCTTCCTCGCTACCCTTGTTGATGACATGACCCTTTCTGTCAAATCCACCGAGCACCGGACGACCAAAGAGCTTTTCAGCATCGCTCAAAGTCACAGGAGTGCCGTTGAGTGCAAGAGGAACATTTACGATATCGCCTGGGTAATCAAGATATCTTGTGAGGTCATCGTATGTGCCTTCCCAGTCGCAGATGTGGAGGAGAGTGAGCTTGGCACCTTCCTGACACTGGTTCATGAGCTTGAGGTCAAATGGCTTGATGATATCGCTATAGAAGCCAGGGATTGAGTTGTACTTCATCTCACCACCCTGAGTTGTCATATAGAAACTCTCGATGCCGATGTTCTTCAACTCCTGGACATACCACTCAAGAGCCTCAAGATAGTAACCGAGAACTCTCTTGAGATCCTCAGGACGCTCAGCGGCAGCCTTGGCGATGTTGTCATCACCGAGTGCCTGACGAGCTACCTGGTAGGCAGAATAAACAGTAGGAGACACATAGACATCCTTACCTGCAATCTCGTTGATGTTCTTAATAATTTCCACAGTTGGACGATAGAAATCTACAGGGATAGGACCGATATTGTCCCAGGTCTCCTGCTCGTTGAGATCGCCTGTAACGCGCTGAACTCTCTGCTCAAACTGAACTTTGAGGATATCTGCGTTGGTTTTCAGGAGGAACTGGAGGTGGGCATTGACAGCCGGCATGCCGACTTTCTGATTGTTTGCAAAGTGCACAAAGAAAGCAGCAGGGGCATAGCTCTCAGGGAGAGTGCCGGCCACAAAAGCATCCATGATGCCCTTCTTGGTTGTAGGGAGCTGATTTTCCTTTGGTGCACAAGCACTAGCCATTACGCACAATGTGAGTGCGAGTAACGCTGTTTTGAAGATTCCGTTTGCTTTTTTCATTGGTCATTAAATATTAAAAGTTGTTTAGTTCAGCCTTAGGTTTTGATGGATATGGTTATATGGGCTAGTTTCAGCAAAAGTAATAAAAAAACGGCTATATTTGTAGATTAAGTAAAGAATTATCAAGTGGACGATATAATAAAAGACATAACAAGCAAAGTCTATGAAGAAGGTTTCGTGACCGATGTCGAGCAGGAATACATCCCACGAGGCCTCAACGAAGACATCATCAGGCTCATTTCTTCCAAGAAAGAGGAGCCGGACTGGCTTCTTGAGTTCAGGCTTGATGCATTCAGAAGATGGCAGAAGATGACCCCTCCGACATGGGGACATCTGGATATGCCGGAGATAGACTATCAAAACATAATCTACTGGGCTGCACCCAAAAAAGATTCGGAGCGCCCGACAGAGATAGACCCTAAGCTGATGGAAACTTTTGACAAGCTCGGCATCCCTCTTCACGAGAGGGAAGTCCTCGCCGGTGTCAAAAGCAATGTAGCCGTAGATGCCGTCTTCGACTCGGTCAGCGTCACCACCACCTATCGCCAGACCCTTGCAGAAAAGGGCATCATCTTCTGCTCTTTCTCGGAAGCGGTCAAGGAGCACCCTGACCTTGTCAGGAAATATCTCGCTTCGGTGGTGCCTGTGGGTGACAACTTCTTTGCCGCCCTTAACTCTGCAGTCTTCTCTGACGGCTCGTTCTGCTACATCCCTAAAGGCGTGAAGTGCCCGATGGAGCTCTCCAGCTATTTCCGCATCAACGCGATGGAGACAGGACAGTTTGAACGCACCCTCATCATCGCTGACGAAGGCTCGACCGTCAGCTACATGGAAGGCTGCACCGCACCGATGCGTGACGAGCACCAGCTCCATGCCGCAGTAGTGGAAATCATCGTGGAGAAGGACGCAGACGTCAAATACAGCACAGCCCAGAACTGGTACCCGGGCGACGAGAACGGCAAAGGCGGTATCCTTAACCTCGTGACCAAGAGGGGCATCTGCAAAGGCAGCGGCTCCCACCTCAGCTGGACTCAGGTCGAGACAGGTTCTGCCATCACATGGAAGTACCCGAGCACTATCCTCAAAGGCGACAATTCCTCTTCGGAATTCTATAGCGTGGCGGTTACCAACAACCGTCAGCAGGCAGATACGGGCACCAAGATGATCCATCTCGGCCGCAACACCCGCAGCCGCATCGTCTCCAAGGGCATCTCCGCCGGCTACAGCCAGAACAGCTACCGCGGACTCGTCCATGTCGCTCCGGGCGCAGAAAACGCACGCAACTATTCGCAATGCGACTCTCTGCTCATCGGTGACAAATGCGGCGCACACACATTCCCTGTGATCAAAAACCACTGCCCAAGCGCCACTCTGGAGCACGAAGCGACCACCTCAAAGATCAGTGAAGACCAGCTCTTCTACTGCAATCAGCGAGGTATAGACTCCGAGGATGCCGTGGGACTCATCGTGGGCGGATATGCCAGGGAAGTCCTCTCCAAGCTCCCGATGGAGTTTGCCGTCGAGGCACAGAAACTATTGCAGATATCACTTGAAGGATCGGTAGGATAATGGATTGGCTCATCTCACATATCGACATCATCGCTGCTGTATTTGGCTTGACCACCGTATTCCTTGCGGGCAGGGCAAGCAAATACAACTTCTGGGTAGGTTATATCTACACAGCACTGCTTGCTGTAATGTTTTGGGATAAAAACCTCTATGCCAACCTCATCCTCCAGCCTATATCCTTGTGCATCAACATCATGGGGCACTATCGCTGGACCCACCCTCGCGCAGAAGAAACCACAGCCAAGGGTGAGCTCAAGGTGACGATGCTCTCGTGGCTGCTCAGAATCCTCACCATCGTTGTCGCGCTATCGCTGGCAGCTCTCTGGGGTTGGTTGATGAGCAAGACCGACAATCCTCTCCCATATCTGGATTGTGTGGTCACAGCCCTTATCCTCACAGCTCAGTTCCTCTCGGCGCAGAAAAAATTTGAGTGCTGGATTGCCTGGCTTTTTGTCAATGTGGCCAACCTCACGCTCTATCTCTCGGCAGGACTCGTGTTTATGCCGATAGTCAGCGCACTTTACCTGGTCAACGCGATCATCTCGCTGATCAACTGGTATAAACTATACAAGAAATCATAAATTATGAACGATATACTATTAGACATCAAAGGCCTGAGAGCAGGTATCGAAGGCAAGGAAATACTCAAAGGCATAGACCTCAGCATCGGACGTGGTGAGGTGCATGCCATCATGGGCCCAAACGGCGCAGGCAAGAGCACCCTCAGCGCAGTGCTTGCCGGCCGTCCTGAATTTGCGGTCAGCCAAGGCAGCATCAGCTACAACGGCACGGATCTTCTGGCGCTCAGCCCCGAAGAACGCAGCTGGGCGGGCATATTCCTCAGTTTCCAGTATCCGATCGAGATCCCGGGCGTGAGCATCACAGCCTTCATGAAAGCCGCAATCAACGCGCGCAGAAAGGCGGCAGGCTTGCCTGAGCTCAAACCGGCCGAATACCTCAAACTCCTCAAGGAGAAGATGGCATTTGTCCAGATGAAGAGCGAATTTGCTCGCAGAGAGGTCAACGTGGGCTTCTCCGGCGGCGAGAAGAAGCGCAGCGAAATCTTCCAGATGGCAATGCTCGAGCCGACACTCAGCATCCTTGACGAGACCGACTCCGGACTTGACATCGATGCACTGCGTATTGTGGCAGAAGGTGTAAACAAGCTCAAGCGTGAGGACACATCAAGCCTTGTCATCACACACTACCAGCGTCTTCTCGACTACATCAAGCCCGATATAGTGCATGTGCTGTACAACGGAAGGATTGTCAAGACTGCCGGCCCTGAACTTGTAATGGAGCTTGAGGAGCGCGGATACGATTGGATTAAAAACGAGAACTGATGGGCAGCGAACAGGAATACATAGATATCTTCGACCGTCACAGGGAACTGATAGACGAGCCGTGCGCCAAGCTGCTCAACGATGAGCGTGCAAAGGCAATAATACGCTTCAAGGCTACAGGATTCCCCGGCATAAAGGAAGAGAACTGGCTCCACACCAACATTGCAAAAAGGTTTTCAGCCGACTACGGCATGAACCTCGGACGTGTTGAAGTGAAAGCCGGCACACATGACATATTCACCTGCGACGTGCCTAACCTCAGGACTCATCAGGCATATATAATAAACGACACGTTCCATCCGGGCAACAATGGCAAACCTTTGCCTGAAGGCGTTATTCTCGGAAGCCTAAACGACGTTGCCGAGAACCACCCTGCCCTGCTTGCGCCATACTACAACAGCCTGGCCGGGAAAGGCGACAGCACGGTACAGTTCAATACAGCCTTTGTACAGGACGGAGTACTGCTCTACATACCCAAGAATATTTCAGTAGAGGAGACCGTGCAGATTGTTGCTCTCCTGCAGGCCAATGTTGAGATGATGTCGATACGCAGACTGCTTATAATACTTGAGGAGAACAGCAAGGCATCATTGCTTCTTTGCGACCACTCTTCACTGCAGCAAAAGTCGCTATCGACGCAGGTAACGGAAATTTTTATAGGCCGCGGAGCATCACTCGACCTCTATGAGTTAGAGGAGACCGCCGGAAACAACACACGTGTAGGCAGCTTGTTTGTGCGTCAGGATGCAGACAGCCGTTTCAACCACTGCAACATAACGCTTACGAACGGCTTCACACGCAACTGTATTGAGGTGAGCCTCGAAGGCAAAGGAGCGGAAACAAGTATAAACGGCCTTGCAATCGGAGACAAGGAACAGCATATCGACAACCGTACTCTGGTTGACCACAAGGTACCCCACTGCACAAGCAACGAACTCTACAAATATATCCTTGACGAGCAATCGACAGGTGTATTTGCAGGCAAGATGCTCATAAGGCCCGATGCACAGCAGACCGTTTCGGAACAGACGAACCGCAACCTATGCCTGACCAGTTGCGCACACATGTATGCTCAGCCGCAGCTTGAGATATATGCCGATGATGTCAAGTGCAGCCATGGCTCAACAGTAGGACAACTTGACGAGAACGCGCTCTTCTACATGCAGCAGCGCGGCATTCCGGCCGATGAGGCACGTCACCTGCTCATGTATGCCTTTGCAGGAGAGGTAATCGACAGCATAGGCATAGATGCACTGCGTGACAGGCTCCACATGCTTGTAGAGAAGAGATTCCGCGGAGAGTTGAACCACTGCAAGGGATGTACCCTATGCAAATAACGGACAGATA
>CALEJC010000089.1 GCA_937898205.1 uncultured Bacteroidales bacterium | reverse complement strand
TGGCTGATGTTCATCCTCTTGAGCATTTCGGTCACGCGCTGCTTGCGCTCAGATGAACTTATGTTGAGATATTTCAGCGGAAGTTCCACATTCTCATACACATTGAGCTCGTCGATGAGGTTGAAGCTCTGGAACACAAAACCGATATTGCCCTTGCGGAACTTGGTGCGATCCTTCTCTTTGAGCTTAGCAACTTCCTGACCAAGAAGCATATAGCTACCTTCCGACGGGTTGTCAAGAAGTCCGAGGATGTTGAGGAGGGTAGACTTGCCACATCCTGAAGGGCCCATGATTGCGACAAACTCGCCATCCTTGATTTCAAATGATACTTTGTTGAGTGCGGTTGTTTCGATTTCCTCTGTGCGGAAAACCTTGCTGAGATTTGTTACTGTAATCATAATTTTAAAAATTTTATTGTATTATTCTTTTCTTAACGATTTAACCGGGTCGCTTATAGCAGTCTTACGGCTCTGCCAGAAGACAGAAAGCAGTGAAATGGCCAGAGTGACAATGCAAGCGATAACTATCTCCCATAGGAACGAAGAAATGCGGTAGCTATATCCTTGAAGCCATCTATTGATAATGAAAAAGGCCGTTGGAACTCCTATCACAAAGGAGATCAATATCAGCTTGATAAATCTGAAAATCAGAGTCTTCATCACGCTCATTGATTCTGCGCCCATCACTTTCTTGATTGCCACAGTCTTGCGCTCTTGAAGCAGATAGTAGGTGCTCATCGCGAGAAGACCCAAAGAAGAGACAATAAGCGACAAGAAGGCAAAAATCATAATGATTATCATAGTCACTTTTTCTTTGTGAAAAGTGTCAGATATCTGATTCTCAACATAATCGGCTTCAAAGAGTTTCCCAGGGAAAACTTCTTTAAAAACAGCTTCTACTTGTTTATATGCATCTGCTTTATTTCCATTGACTTCAACTATAATATTCCAAGGCCAATCCTTTACCGGGTAGTTTTTGACATTGAAGATCAAAGCAGCACTTTGTTCCATGAGAAGAGACCAGAATTTAAAGTCATAGTATACTCCACCGATTTTCCAATTGTCTCCACTTCCTTCAATCGGAATATAGTTCAAGCTACTCTCATCTCTGCCGTCACCAAACGCCTGTGCAACGAGTTTTGCTCCATATTCATTGAGCCACCAGTATTGTGGATTATTGAAGTCCTGCTTCGGCTTTAGTCCTAGAATATTGAAATATCCCTCATCTCCATATATCTGCTGAAACGATAGCCAGTCTCCGTTGCTGAGAAGTAGCGTCTCATTGTTTGTGCCATTGAGAGGAAGACCTCTACCATAACCTACATCATTGACGCAGCTTAGGCTTTTGAGTTTTGCTTTTGCGATATTCAAGTCCTCAGCAGCTCCAAAATTATTATTTTTGATATTAAGTATGTTCTTGGTATTGTATCCGAGAGGCGCAGTAATCATGTGATTTACCTGAGACATCATAGTCAGTGACATAGCTATCATGATCAGGGTGATTGTACTCTGGATTACTATGACGACCTTGCTATATGTTGTTTTTGTCTTTGTTCTGAAGCTTCCTCTGACTATATCGATAGGTTGCACCTTGAGCAGAATCAATGCAGGAGCCAATCCGGCTATTAACCCTGTCAATACTACAAATGACACAATTACAAGCATCCTGCCTAAAGAAAGCTCATTGATGACCGAGAACTCGTATTCAAGTAGCTCAGATGCAGCAGGAGCAAGCGCTTCAGCAATAAAGACTGATACCAAAGTTGCTATTGCGCAGAGTAGGGTAGATTCTCCAATCATTTTGGCAAACACTCTCGCACCTGACGCACCGGAAAGGCGTCTTGTGGCCATCTCTTTTGCTCTGAAGCCACTAAGTGCCGTAGTGAGGTTGACATAATTGAGTATTGCAAAAATCAAAAGTACCAGGCATACTGCAGCAAGGAGTTCAACCATTGACCTATCTCCTGAGTTGAGAAGAAGAAGGTCTTCGCCGCAGAAAAATACTTCTTTGAGAGGAAGCACAATGAGATCTTCTGCGCCGGCTCCTTGGTAAATCCACCAGAACTCCTTAAAATATTCAAGAACTTCAGACTTTCTTGACTTGAAATCGGAAACTCCATTGGTCAGAACAAAGGTCTGAACTCCGGCGCTGTTGCCCAAGTGAATATTGTGTGACGGGTTAAATCTTTCCATCCATTCTGCTCGCATAATCACGTCACAGTATGGGATCACCGAGTTGTCGATATTCTTCATTATTCCGGTGACAACAAATGGCAATTCTTTGACGCTCTTGTAGTACAGAGTCTTACCAAGAGGATCCGTATCACCGAAATATGTTGCAGCAAACTGCTCACTGATTATCAGACTGTTCTTGATATTAGAAAAGTCTGCTGCAGCTCCGGCTACAATTTC
Organism: uncultured Bacteroidales bacterium; assembly: GCA_937898205.1. Taxonomy (GTDB): domain Bacteria; phylum Bacteroidota; class Bacteroidia; order Bacteroidales; family UBA932; genus Cryptobacteroides. The sequence goes on along the minus strand of CALEJC010000089.1, from coordinate 1,902 downwards.
AAATGAAAAGATATCAAAAAACGTACTGTCGGCCATGCCTAGCGAGGCAAAGATCTCTTCTCCACCTTCAAAACTAAACTCCACATTTGGCTCAGAGCCAAAGGCCGTAGTCTTCTCGATTTCGGGGAATCGTTTCGGGAGATAATCCTGAAGATGATATGCACTCGCCTTACCAATATCGTTGGCAATCAGATAGATACGATCTCGATTGACATGAAAGGAGTCTGTTTTAATCTGATTGGAAACATATATCCCCAAGAGAATCACAAAGCTCATTGACATACACAGACCAAAAATATTGATAGCCGTGTATAGTTTATTTGATCTTAAAAAATTGAAAAACGATCTCATAATTCCTTAGAATTCCAATACTTCATTATCTCCGAAATTGTCATATCCGGAAGTGATGACCTTTTCGCCCGGCTCGAGACCTTCGAGGACCTCGTAGAACTGAGGATTCTGACGACCGATGCGGATTTCTCGCTTCACGGCTTTTCCGCCGTCCGGAGCCACTACATATATCCATTTGCCACCTGTCTTCTGGTAGAATGTACCGCGCGGAATCAGCACTGCGCTCTCCGGTTGACCAAGCTGCAGATTGAGATAGTAGGTCTGGCCCGTGCGAATATTTGCCGGCTGCTCACCGCTGAAGCGGAAATCTGCCTGGAACTTGCCTCCGCGCACCTCAGGGTAGACCTTGCGGATGACCGCATCATAGGTCTCGTTTTGGCGCTCAAAAGTCGCTGTCAGCCCTGAAGAAACTCTGTCGATATAATGCTCATCTATCTGAGCTTCAATCTTATAACTACCGACTGCATTGATCTGACCGATCTTTGATCCGTTGCCGACAGACTGTCCGAGCACCACATCAAGAAGACCAAGCTCTCCATCGATAGGCGCTTTGACATTGAGATTGTCCTTCCTATTGCGTATCCTCTGCATATTGATCCTCATGTTTTTGAGGCTCTCTTCCATCTGATCGATCTGCACAGTCCTGTAAAGGCTGTCCTGCTCAGCTCGGGCGAGAGTAACTTCGAGTTTCTTGGAGAAGAGGGTATAATCTTCTGCCGAACGTAGATACTCCTCCTTGCCGATCAGACCTTCATTATAGAGTCGTCTTTGTGACTCAAGGGTACGTCCTTTGCGGTTGACCTCTGTCTCAAGCTCGAGGATATTGAGGCTGAGTTGCATCTTGTCCTGCTCCATCTGGATCATCGTGTTGCGCAGCGCGTTTTCCTTCTCTGCGAGATTGGCTTCAGAGTTAAGTATCTCAAGGTCAAGATCATCATTGCTCAGGCGAATGATCACATCCCCGGCTTTGACCTGCGAGCCTTCCTCAATCACGATTTCCTCGACGATTCCGGCTTCGCGCGGGCTGAGCTGGATGGTGGTCATCGGGTGCACCTGTCCGCTGATGCGGATGTAGTCGTTGAACTCGCCAGCTGTCACTTCGCTGATGGAAAGCGTGTCGGCATTGACGCGCAGCGTGCTGGAGTTGTCTCTGAAAATGAGCCAGAGGATAAGGGCAGCGACCAGCAGGCCAAACCAATATGGCAATGCTTTACTGGTAAATGCGAGGGCTATGCCTTTTTTCTTTTCAATCGGTCTATCCATAATTATAATATCATCTCGTTTACATCAATTTCAATATCTTCATTAGATAGATTAATCAAAATAACACCAATATCGTTACGGTAATCGCAATCAATAATACCGGGTGCATTACAAATAGATAAACCTTGTTTTAATGCAAGACCACTTCTTGGACAAACAAGTCCAACATGTCCTTCAGGTAATGCCATATGTAAACCTGTTGGGAAAAGTCCTCTTTCAAGTGGTTTTAAAATTCTATCTTCACCATTGTATCTTAAATCAATACCCGCAGAACCATTTGTCGCAGGT
>CALEJC010000088.1 GCA_937898205.1 uncultured Bacteroidales bacterium | reverse complement strand
GTGTGCCGTCAAGCACATCCTCTCCCAGACATCCTCAAGTGATCTCCTTTTCAGTGTAGGTGCGCCGATTTTCATCCGCAACGGAGTGTACAATTGTGCTCTTGTCTGCCAGAAGGGCAAGATTATGGCCATCGTGCCTAAACAGGTCCTCAGCCGTGCCGAGGCCAAGTATTTCCATCCTGCTTCTCATCTCTCAGTGTGCTATTTTGACTATGCAGGTCAGGAGGATATTCCTGTCGGTGAAGATGTGCTTGTAGAAGCTGCCGGCGCCACGATTGCCCTCGCCTTTGCAAGCGAATTAAGCGCCATAGTGCCGCCAAGCTCCTATGCCGCTGCCGCCGGAGCGCAATTGCTGCTTTGCCTTGCTGCTTTGCCTTCATCTACCGGAAGTGCCGAGGCTCTTGAGCTTCAGCTTATGGCACATAGCTCACGCACTGCAAGTGCTTGTGTTGTTGCAGCATGCGGATATGGCGAGTCTACGGGTGACTTTGTGTATGACGGTCTTGCCTGCGTTGTTGAGCTAGGCTGCTGCGAGGCAAAATCAGAGCGATTTGCCCGGAAGAGCCATCAGTGCATCTGTGATGTGGATCTGGATAAGATCAATGCTGCAAAGATGCAGCTTGAACAAGTCGATATGCTGCCTGAGTATAGATATATCGTGGCTGAAGACATCGCTTCTCCTGACTTCTCCTGCTTGAAAAAGTCAGTCGACCCATCACCGTTCCTTCCTGCCGGCCTCTCTGAGAAGCAGCGTGACGACAGACTTGCCGAGGCGTTTGAGATACAGACGGCTGCTCTCTGCACTCGTCTTGAACACATCGGTTGCAGAAAAGTGGTTTTGGGCGTTTCAGGTGGTCTGGATTCTACTCTGGCTCTTCTGGTGTGTGTCAATGCCTTTGAGAAGCTCGGACTTGACAGAAAAGGCATTATAGGCATCAGTATGCCGGGATTTGGCACATCAAAGCGCACCCACAGCAACTCTGATCAGTTGATGCATCAGCTCGGAATCGACAGCCGCGAAATCAGCATCGTTCCGGCTGTGCGCCAGCATTTCTCCGATATCGGTCATGATGAGCACATCGCAGATCTCACCTATGAAAACAGCCAGGCTCGTGAGCGCACCCAGATCCTGATGGATGTTGCCGGCAAGGAAGGTGCTATCGTCGTGGGTACAGGCGATCTCTCGGAGATTGCCCTCGGATGGTGCACATACAATGGCGACCACATGTCTATGTATGGTGTCAATGCCGGCTTGCCTAAGACATTGATCCAGAGCGTTGTGCTCTGGGCTGCAAGGACTTTGTTTGCTAACCTTGCATCCCTTGCCAACAGCATGCAGATTACTAAGGAAGACGCACTTAAGTTCTCAAGTTCTC
>CALEJC010000087.1 GCA_937898205.1 uncultured Bacteroidales bacterium | reverse complement strand
GGCAGATGAGTTCTACGGAGACGGTTTTGTCAAGCTTCCGCCGATAGGACAGCTTGAGGTATCCGACGACGGCGTCAATTACCGAGTAGTGCGCGATCTGCCTGCACTTTACAATATTCACCACAAGATCAAGACAGTATCTTTTCCTGCCGTTACTGCAAGGTACTACCGCCTCAATCTTCATGACTGGAACCGTCCTGACGGTCAAAGAGCACGCACCCTTGAGATGCGCAGCGCGACTCTCAACTCACAGGCAATGACTGACGGCTGGGAAAACCGCGCCGGCATCAATAGCGAATATGTCAGCGCAAGCACTACCCCGGCATTTGCCGAAGGCGAGGTCATCCCTGCTGCAAGCATAATCGACATCAGCGACAAGATGGATGCCGACGGCAAGCTTGACTGGCAGGCTCCGGATGGCGACAAGAAGTGGGTTGTGCTCAGAGTAGCGCAACATTCGACCAGAGGTCACACAAAGCACGGACGCCCCGGACAGATGGGTCTGGAATGCGACAAACTCTCTAAAGAGGCCGCAAAGCTCCAATGGGACAACTTTGCTCAGGTCTTGATCGACACCCTCAGCAAGCATGATCTCAAGCCGATCGGAGTGCTGATGGACAGCCACGAGATGGGCAGCCAAAACTGGACACATAGCTACGACAAGGAATTCCGTGACTACAAAGGCTACGACATCACCCCTTATCTTCCGGCACTGCTGGGATACATTGTGGACAGCGTCGAGAAGAGCGACGAAGTGCTTTTCCACCATCGTCAGACCCTCGCACACCTCGTAAATCACAGATACTTCGGAGCGCTCGACACTCTCGCCATGCAGCAGGGAGTGATGCTGACAGCGCAGGCGATGGGCAACGGACAGAGCATGACATGCGACAACATCTCGGCCAAGGGAGCAGTGCGCCGCCCTCAAGGCGAATTCTGGGGCAAGCATGACATCTCTTGCTACGACATCAAGGAAGCAGCATCAGCAGCTCACATCTACGGCAAGCCAATTGCCTCAGCAGAAGCATTTACAGACGTGAAATATAGCCAGAAGCTATCCTATTTCAAGACTCTCGCCGACTATGCATTTGCCTACCAGCTCAATGAGTTTATGGTTTGTGCCAGCGCATACCAGCCTTGGCTTGACCGTCGTCCCGGCAATACCGCCAACACACGCGAATACTGCCTGAACCGCAACAACACCATGTGGCCGCTCAGCCGTGGATTCTGGGACTACCAGTCGCGATGTGCCTTCCTGATGAGGCAGGGAGAGCCGGTAGTCGACCTCTGCATCTACTTAGGCAGTGATGTCACCAACAAGCTTTTGAGCTACCGTCTACCTGTCATCCCTGAGGGATATGATTGGGATGTGTGCACCGACCCTGCCCTGCTCGGAGAATTCTCTGCCCGCAAAGGCCGACTTCAGGCCAGGAGCGGGATGAGTTATGCAGCGATCGTGGTGGAGAGGCTTGCGACACTCTCGCCTGAAGCAGAAGCCAAGATTGCTGAGCTTGAGGCAGCAGGAGTGCCGGTATATGATGCTCGCAAGCTGGGCGATTATGGTCTGAAGGCATTTCTTGACGATAAAGGCATCGACCCTGACGCAGCGTTTACAAGTCAAAACAAGGTAGATGACAGACTCTTTTTCACTCATAGAAAGACTATTGACGCAGATATCTATTTCTTTGATAATCATAGTGATCACAGAAGAGACTACAGCATAAAGTTCAGGGACTCACGCGGCAAGAGCGCGCAGTGGTGGAATCCTGACAACGGACAGACACTTACCCTTCAGACACACTCTGCTGAAGACGGTGATCTGGTAATCGATCTGCCGATGGAAGGTCGCGAGGCAGGCTTTGTCATCTTCGCTGCTGATAGCGCACTTCCACAAGCTGAGCTCACCAGGACCTGGGGCATGGCAGAAGAGCAGATTAAGGATCTGAGTCGGGACTGGGATGTGACATTTGCCCTGCGCGACGGAGAAAAGACCGTAGGCATGCCTCAGCTTCATTGCTGGACAGAGTTTGAGCAGGAAGAGTTGAAGCACTACTCAGGCACTGCTGTCTACCAAAAAGAAGCCGACATCAAAGCGGCTGCAGGAAAAAGAGCATATCTCCGCATCAACGGACTAGAGGCGACTTCCCGCGTCTGGATCAATGGTCAGGATGCCGGATACCTCTGGTGTGCACCTTGGGAAGTAGATATCACCGACTTCCTTGCAGAGGGAGTCGACAGCATCAAGATTGAAGTTGCCAACCAGCTCACCAACAGGATGATAGGAGACCTCAGCCTGCCGGAAGAGAGAAGAAGCACATGGGCGACTACTCCGCTGGTAGGTCCTGAAAGCAAGATACTTCCTGCGGGTATCACAGGAAGTATCGAGATTGTCTGTCGTTGATATCTTTATTGCTCTATCCAGATCAGACGACTGATATCGTAGCCTCTGCGGGTAGCTTCGGTCAGGATCTTATCATAATCCTCATCTTCAAGCTCGGGATTGCGTGAGAGTATCCAAAGATACTTGTCGTTTTTGCCGCCGACAAGCGCATATTCATAATCGTCGTCAAGCATCAGGACTCTGTAGTCTGAGTAGAACGGACCGAAGAAAGAGACTCTCAAGACCCCGGTCTCATCTGTAAGCTTTGCCTTGCCATAGGCCACTTTATACTTACCGTTTTTGATGCCGCTATTGATTACATCGATTTTGCCATCTTCTCTGAGTTCATAGAAAGTCATCACTTCCTGAAGACCTCTCTCAAATGAGTGGTCAAATCTTGCGAGTTCATACCAAGTCCCAAGATAACTATTTAGATCAAGGGTTTTTACTGTGGAGTTATCCACACTTTGAGCACGGCTGATATTTGAAAATAAGCTCATTGCACATATAATTAAAATTAACTTTTTCATAATAACTGTGTTTTAAAAACAATCACAGCTATTAGAAAATCTGTGCCAAATGAATATATTTGGAGAAATTTATTTTCAATGTGCAGCAAAGTTATTTTCATTTCAGGCGCCAGTAGCGGAATCGGCTTCGACACAGCCATCAGGCTCGCCCGGCAAGGTCACATGGTATATGGTGCAGCTCGTCGCACCGACAAGCTCAAAGCCCTTGAAAAGGAAGGGATAAAAACAATTCACCTGGATGTTACTGATAGCGACTCCTGCCGCAGCGCAATCGACACTGTGATCAAAGAGCAAGGGAGGATCGATGTCCTTGTCAACAATGCCGGCTACGGGTCGCTAGGCGCAATTGAAAATGTGTCCATGGAAGAAGCACGCAGGCAGATTGACGTCAATCTGTTTGGTCTCGCGGAGCTCACCAGACTCGTGCTTCCTCAGATGAGAGAGCAAGGAGGCGGGAAGATTATCAACATCTCTTCTGTGGCAGGACGTATGGTCATCAACTTCGGCGCGTGGTACAATGTCTCTAAATATGCCGTAGAGGCTTTTAGCGACGCGCTAAGGATTGAAGCAAGGCCATTTGGGATAGATGTAGTGCTGATCGAGCCGGGTGGGATCGGCACAGATTGGGGTTTCATTGCTGCCGATCATCTTGAGCAGAGCAGCCGCGGCAGCGTCTATGAGCAGTCTGCGCAAAATATGGCAGACACCTTCCGCAAAGCCTACGGAGCTCCTTGGATGTCAAGTCCTTCCGTAGTCTCAAAAGCCATCGTCAAGGCCATAAAAGCCAAGCGCCCACGCACCAGATATCTCGTGGGCTTGGGCGCTCGAAGCATTGTATTTTTTCACGCAATACTCCCGACACGCTGGTGGGATGCGATGATGAGATCTTTTTCTAAGATCAGACTCTAGTTATCTACAGGTCTGAGGACAAAGAAGAAGTCATACTCCCCTGCCGGGATCTGGTATTCAGGAAGCGGGAGTGCTCCCCATGATGTCACGCAACCAAGACCCATCTGACGGAGGTCAAAGTTGACATGAGTCTTGCCAAGCGAGCGCTGTCCCTCGTAAGCCTTGGCCTTGAGCTCAAGCGAATGTCTCTGGTCGCCGCCATCGCCTCTGCCACCGCCGGTGATCGCCATATCGATATCTCTGCGACCAAACGGCAATGCCGAAGCGGAGAACCTCTTGTCAGAGCAGATGAGGAATCCTGTGCCGTTGTCATCAGTCACCTTTGCCCACTTCAGGCCGGTCTTTGTGCCGGACTCCTGAGGGCGCACATAGCCATAGTGATACTGATCTTCCACTCTCTGTCTGTACAGTCCCACGAGCGAAGAACTTGTGCGGTCGGCATAGTTTTCATGAGGACCGTAACCATAGAATTCAAAGTTGCTGTACTGGCCAGGCATAGCCATCTCCATGCCCACGCGAGGCATCATTGGAGCCTCTGCGAGCTTGCCGGCATCCTTGATTGACTCTGTGGCAGCAATAGTGCCGTCGGCATAGATATCATAGACCACGCTCACTGCGGCAGCTTCTCCGATCGGAGCATATTTCACTTCAACTCGGGCCGCTGACTCTCCTGCTGAAGCCTCAAACGAAGTCACCTTAAACTCAGGGTAAAGCCACATCTGAAGCTTGCGCTCAAGCTTTGCGCCCAAGTCATTTTCTGTCATCGCGCGGCCAAAGCATGGCATCAAAGGTTCTGCCACAAGCTGCTTTGCTCCAAGCATATAGCTCACGAGAGCGCCATTGGAAGAGTCAAATCTTGCCTCCCATGGAGCGACGCGATCGTGGCTTGAACCCTCAAATGTGAGCACTCCCGAGAAGGTATAGATGTTTCCTTGCTGAAGCATCTGGATACTGCCACCTTCCGGTGCATCAAACGCAGGCACATCAGCGATATTGATAGCCAGCTGGTCATAGGCGACCTTATATCCTGCAGGGAGAAGAGGTGATGCAGACTTGAGGGTATATTCCACATTGAGATAGATGTCATGACCGGCATATTCATTTACATCAAATGCAAGTTTATAGCCAAGGTCGATCACTGACTTCTGCTGAGGAGCCACATTAAGCTCAGGCACTACACCTGTAGCCACAGGGTGACCGTCCACTACCATGGTCCACTGCATCATATATGCGCTCAGATCAACAAAGAAGTTCTCGTTATATACCTCGACCTTTCCTGCCTTGAGTTGCTCTGGAGTTGCAGATGTAAGGATAGATCGATATTGGTAGGCAACCTCGTATGAATGAGGATGATAGCTACGGTCCGCCGCGATGATACCGTTGCTGCAGAATGAGTTGTCGCTAGGGTCAAAGTCATTGAAGTCACCGCCATATGCAAAGATATGGTCTGTGCCATATTTCTGGGCATCACTAGGCCACCTGATAGCCTGATCCACAAAGTCCCAGATAAATCCGCCCTGATACTTAGGATACTTGCGCACAAGATCCATATATTCCTTCAGACCACCCATAGAGTTACCCATCGCATGTGCATATTCACACTGTATGAGAGGCTTGTCAGGATTGCTTGCCATGTATCTCTCTACGCCGGCATAGCCAAGATACATAGGGCAATAGATATCGGTGTGATCATTGAGCACAGCTCTTTCATACTGCACCGGACGGGATGTATCCATAGCCTTGATGGCAGCATAGCCCTTCTCAAAATTAGGGCCGTCACCGGCCTCGTTGCCCAAGCTCCAGATTATGATTGAAGGGTGGTTGTAGTCGCGCTGTACCATCCTTGTGATGCGCTCAAGGTGAGCATGGGTATAGTCGTCACGTTTTGCAAGAGTCCTGTCGCCGTAGCCCATGCCATGAGACTCAATATTAGCCTCATCCACCACATAGATACCATATTTATCACAGAGGCTATACCAGAGCGGATCATTAGGATAGTGGGAGGTGCGCACAGCGTTGATATTGTGGCGCTTCATAAGCTCAATATCCTTGAGCATAAGGTCGCGGTTTACGACGTGACCCGTGGCGGGGTTATGCTCGTGCAGGTTGACGCCGTTAATCATCAGGCGACGACCATTGAGCAACAGCACGCCATCCTTAATCTCCACCTTGCGGAAGCCTGTGCGGCACGAGGTAGCCTCTACAATTTTGCCATCCAAGCCTTTAAGCGTAACCACCGAGGTGTAGAGGTTGGGGTGCTCGTGGCTCCACTTCTTAACCTTCGGAATGGTGCGCTCGAAGGCGATGTCACCCTTCGCACCGGCATCGAGGGCGATGCTCTTCGAGAACTT
>CALEJC010000086.1 GCA_937898205.1 uncultured Bacteroidales bacterium | reverse complement strand
GTCTGTGTGCCCGCCTGTAGGATATGGGAAGCGGATGATCACCGGGATGAGCTCCTGACTTGTGATCTTTGCTGCGACAAGGTCTTCATCGCCTGCGCTGACGGTCTGTACTGCAACCGGCCGGCCGCGGAATTTGAACTGTGAGTTGAGCACACCATCCCACATGTCAAGTGTCTGGTCTACCTCAGTAATGTCTTCTACGTTCATTCCGGCAAATCCAAAATTGCCCAGATGCACGCGGTGAGGATTGGATCTGATCCAGTCTGCAGCTGCCTGATTGCGAGCGGGCTGACCGTGTCCTACCTGCACTGAGTATATTCCTTCAGGATGCCCTGGAAGTGGATGATTTTCAAGTGTTTCTGCGTGTGTGTAGCCTTCTGTGTTGGGGAATGAGTGCCAGCTCCATTCGCTATAGCTTCCGAGCGAAAGGCCGTCTTTGTAATGCCCCGGAAAGGTCTGTAGTCCGGTTGCATCCAGGGTGACGGTAAATTCTCCGTTGCCGAGGTTGAGCGAGTGCAGCGGGTTGATGCTGTCAACGTGTGGATTGTTGCGGGTTACGAGCGCTTCGCGGTCGATCTTTCCGCTTTGGCAGCCGACGAGCAATGCTGCGCAGATGATTAGAAGTAGTGGTTTTTTCATATTTGTGGTAAATTATTCTTCAACTTCGCATCCGGTGAAGTAGAACTTCTCTGCTGAGGTCTCTTTGTCGAAGCAGCAGTATGTCATTTCTGCGCTTGAGAGGACCTCTCCGTCAACCTTCAGCTCTGTGTCGATGACTGCAAACTTGCGTTTCATCTCTTTGATGCGTCCGCGGAGCTCGATTGTGACACCTTCTTTTACAGGCACCGGTTTGCCATATTTCATGTTTAGTCTCACTGTCATGCCGGCAACCTGAAGTTTGCGGTTTACTATCCATCCTCCCAGCTCGTCAAGGAGCGTACACTGGATGCCTCCGTGCAGTGTGCCGATCCAACTCTGATATTCCGGTCTTGGCTGCCAATAGCAGACCACGTCTTCTCCGTCTTCATAGAACTCCATTTTGAGTCCGTAAGGGTTTGATGGACAACAAGCAAAACAATAGTAACCTTTGTCTTCTTGTCCTTTGTAGGGGTTTAGGATTTTTTTCATTGCTGTAATTTTAGTTTTCAAAGATACTTTAATTTTTTGAGAGATATAAAAAATGAGGCAGCCGCGCTCTTGTGACTGCCTCTGTTTATTAATACATTATTGTTTATTCTAGTGTAGTCTTCCATAGTCCGTGCAAGTTGCAGTACTCATAGACCGTGATCGGTTTTGGATTCTGAGCTCTGCAGTTGCTGACACATGTTTTTGGACTGCATAGTTTCACGATTGTTTCTGCTACTTCTTTGCCTCTAAGGTCGATGAAGATGCCTCTTCGGCCTGCGACGACATAGATAAAACAGATGTGGTGATCAGGAGTCATAGGATGTGGGTCACTTCCGACTTGTACTCTGATGGTTTCATTGTCGATGCGAGTTACGTGTGGTACGTGTTTTTCCTGACTTGCATCCACTGTGTTGGCGCTGAGTTCTTCCATCGGCTCGCCGCAGCACACAACGGGTACACCTGAGTCAACTAGTTTTTGGACAACATTTCCGCAATGGCGGCATCTATAAAATTTTACTTCCATTTCAATTCTTTATTTAGATTACTTTATTTACCCATCCGGAACGTGACCGGACGCCTGTAATATTGCGACTTCTGTGCCAAACTGCTTTAATTTTCCAAGAACTTTATCTGTGATCCCAAAACACTACATCCACGCACACGACAGCCTCCTTAATGCGCCTCCCGTGTGCACCAGATGCTGTTTCCGCATACCAGAACCAGGTGTTGTCGCGGAAGGCAACTGACTCCGACCGGGTACGGCCTTCGGCCTATCCTTCCCGGCCTTGTCGGCCGGGCCCC
>CALEJC010000085.1 GCA_937898205.1 uncultured Bacteroidales bacterium | reverse complement strand
CCCTTGCAGCAGTACTTGAGGATATAGTTGACACTCCGATCAGTCCTGAACTCATCCCTACTGACTCTGATGGTCAGATCGCTCAGAAGACAGAAGGTGCAGTCGGTCCTTATGAACTCCAGGATTTCTTCCTCTATAACTATGTAAAATGGGGATATAGCAAAGAAAAGCTCTGCCTTCTTGCTTCAAATGCTTTTGGCGGTAAGTATGATGTGGAGACTATTGACAAATGGGCTTCTGTGTTTATGAAGCGTTTCCACTCACAGCAGTTTAAGCGCAGCTGCTCTCCTGATGCTCCTATGGTTACAGAGATCTCGCTATCGCCAAGGGAAGGTTATATCATCCCTTCTGATTTAAAGCTATAGAAGATGGAGTTTGTAGAAAAATATCTTCATCCTTTGTGGGACATCATCATGGAAATGTCCCCATATCTGTTGATAGGTTTTCTGATTGCAGGAATCTTAGATGCCTTTGTGCCTAAGACGCTGTATAAGAAGCATTTCTCGGGCAATAACTTCAGCTCTGTATTCCTGGCAAGCATATTCGGAATCCCTCTCCCGCTCTGCTCTTGCGGGGTGATCCCCACAGGTATGTCCCTTCATCGCAACGGTGCATCAAAAGGTGCAACAGTGGGTTTTATGATTTCCACTCCTCAGACCGGAGCTGACTCGATTTTGGCTACAGCTTCTGTGCTTGGTTGGCCCTTTGCCATTATCCGCCCTATAGTGGCGTTTATAGCGGGTCTGTTTGGAGGCACTTTGGTAAATACATTCTGCAAGGATGAGCCTGCAAGCACCTATCAATCAAGCGAAGAGTGCTGCTGCGGGTCCGGTGAGCGCCACCAGAATCTTTCTTTCTCTCAAAAGTGTGTTCAAGCTCTTCGTTATGGATTTGTGGAGATGATGCAGGATATAGGAAAGTGGTTGATTGTCGGTCTCTTTATCGCTGCATTGATCACAATCTTCATCCCTGACGACTTCTTTACCGGTGTCAGTACTTCTCCTATAGTGAATATGCTGCTTGTATTGCTGTTTTCGGTGCCTATGTATTTGTGTGCGACCGGCTCGATCCCTATTGCGGCAGCATTGATGCTCAAAGGTCTTGGTCCCGGAGCTGCTCTTGTCTTGTTGATGGCGGGACCGGCGACAAATGCCGCAGCAATCATTGTCATCAACAAAGTGATGGGACGCAAAACTCTGATTGTCTATCTGATATCAATCATTGTCAGCACTGTAGGCTTTGGACTCCTGATAGAATATCTGCTTCCTGATCATTGGTTTGCGATGTCTTCTGCCGATGTTTCGGCTCATGTCCATACCCACAACTGGTGGCAGATAGCAAGTGGGGCGCTCCTGCTCCTGTTGATAATCAATGCTTATCTTCAGAAACGGAAGCACCCGCACTCTCATAGCCATTAGGCCCTATTGTTAAGGAAGTGGCTGCAATCCCTCCCAACGCACGTTCCAAGTGCCGTCCTTAGGG
>CALEJC010000084.1 GCA_937898205.1 uncultured Bacteroidales bacterium | reverse complement strand
CAGTTGGTTTAGAGCATCTGCCTTACAAGCAGAGGGTCGGGGGTTCGACTCCCTCAGCTCCCACAAAGAAAAAGTCTTTCAGTTTTACTGAGAGACTTTTTTTTATTCATATTAGTCACTATTTTTGTTATTGATATGAATAAAAGATTACTGACACTTTTTTCCCTCCTGATATTTATTTCTGTTTCAGCAAAAGCCGGAGATGATAACAACATCTACCAAGGCTTCTCGGGAGGAATGATGGTGCACTCCGGCTACCTGAGCGGAGGCGATAATCCTCTAAATATAGCTCCAAGCGGCCCCACCTTTGGTATCGGTGGCTCCGCTCGCGTGCATTTGTGGAAGCATCATCGTGTGGGTTTTGAAGGCTATTTCTCAAATATGGGCATAGACGAGGCTCCGCTTAGCAGCGGCAGCTTCAATAAGCTTTTCTGGGCAGGTGCGCTCGCGGATATGTGCTGGCAGTTGGGCAAGTTCTATCCCTTTGTCGGCGCCACTGTCGGCGGCGGAATGGAGACGGCATTTTATATGACCGGAGATAAGAGTGACTGGCTTCCTGAGGCGTCTTCTATCTTCAATAAGACTCCGTTTTTCATGGTAGATCCATTTGTGGGGGTCGAGTACCAGGTCGGCGATGCTCTTAGACTCACTCTTAAAGCCGATTTCATGCTTGCCTACAACAAGACCGGTCTCAATCGTCCGATGGGACCCCGTATCTATTTTGGATTTATATTTGCTCATTAGGATATGATACATAATTTCAGCACACAGAATATTGGCCTTGAGGGCGTTATCAATGCTCGCGAGTTGGGCGGTTATGTCTTGCCCGGCGGGACTATCAAAAAAGGGAAACTCCTTCGTGGTGGCAACCTCTATCACGCAACCCCATCGGATCTTGAGAAGCTTGAAAAAGAGTTTGATACTCGTTGGATATGTGATTTCAGGATGGTTTCTGAAACCATGGCAAGGCCCAATCAAGCCATAAATGGAGCAACTGATGTCAAGCTCCCGGCGATGGATCCTGAAATGTCCAAAGGATTTGACGATTTCTTCATCAAAGGACACTATCGCAATATAAA
>CALEJC010000083.1 GCA_937898205.1 uncultured Bacteroidales bacterium | reverse complement strand
GAAGTTTGCACCACTACGGTCCAACTTGTTAACGAAACCGATACGTGGTACGTTATAACGGTTTGCCTGACGCCATACTGTCTCTGACTGTGGCTCAACACCACCTACAGCACAGAAAAGAGCAACAGCACCATCGAGAATACGAAGCGAACGCTCTACCTCTACAGTGAAGTCAACGTGACCCGGAGTGTCGATGATGTTGATCTTGAACTGCTCATCATTGTACTTCCAGTTTGTAGTCACAGCAGCTGAAGTAATAGTGATACCACGCTCCTGCTCCTGCTCCATCCAGTCCATTGTAGCTGTACCATCGTGAGTCTCACCTATCTTGTGGTTGATACCTGTGTAAAACAAGATACGCTCCGTAGTCGTTGTCTTACCAGCATCAATGTGAGCCATGATACCGATGTTACGCGTATATCTTAAATCTTGACTTGCCATATATCAATTATTTATTAGTTAAAATCTGAAATGAGCAAATGCACGGTTAGCCTCCGCCATCTTATGCATATCCTCTTTTCTCTTGAAAGCCGCACCTTCACAATTGTATGCTGCTGTAAGCTCCGCTGCAAGTTTCTCAGCCATCGAATGACCTGAACGCTTACGTGAGAACAATATCATGTTCTTCATACTCAATGATAACTTACGCTCTGGACGAATCTCTGTAGGTACCTGGAATGTAGCACCACCTACACGACGACTCTTAACCTCTACCGCTGGAGTGATATTCTCAAGTGCCTTCTTGAAATACTCCACTACAGTCTTCTCTTCCTTCTCTGCCTTTGGAGCTATAAGATCCAATGCATCATACAAAATAGAAAATGCGATTGATTTCTTGCCATCAATCATCAAATTGTTAACAAACTGCGTTAACATAACCTCTCCGAATTTTGGATCCGGAAGAATAATTCTCTTTTTTGGTTTTGCTTTTCTCATTTCTCTTTTCTGTTTATCGGTTCTTAATTATCAGCTGTCAATCCGTCTTCAATACTCCTTTGAGCTTTACTCAACCAATTTCAGCGATAAACAACAAACCAAAACTAATTAATTAAATTACTTCTTTGCTGGAGCTTTTCCTGCTTTTGGACGCTTAGCACCATACTTCGAACGACGCTGCATACGACCGTCTACTCCCGACGCATCAAGTGTACCACGTACTAAGTGATAACGTACACCTGGAAGGTCCTTTACACGACCACCACGAACGAGCACGATTGAGTGCTCCTGAAGGTTGTGACCCTCACCAGGGATGTAGGCATTGACCTCTTTAGAATTTGTAAGACGTACACGGGCAACCTTACGCATCGCTGAGTTAGGTTTCTTAGGAGTTGTTGTGTAAACTCTAAGGCATACGCCACGCTTCTGAGGACAAGCATCCAACGCACGAGACTTTGACTTTACTTCAATAACCTCGCGTCCTTTGCGAACCAATTGTTGAATTGTTGGCATAAATGATTGTAAATAAATATTATAAAAGCCCCCAAGCTATTTTGGGGGCTGCAAATATACAAATTATTCTGCAAATTGCAAAAACTAATGATTATCTGTAGTTTGCAAACTCAACATCCTTCTCTGCACGCTGTGCAAATGCAGGAGTCTTGCCGGCTACCTCAAGATACTTCTTCACGTCTGAAGCGTTGCCCTTGCGAGCAGCGATGACAGCGCGGAGGTAGTTGCTTCTCGCGCAGTTGCAAGTGATTGCCTTCTCAGCCTTTGCAAGATCGCCTGAGAGAATGTATGCGATCGCGAGGTTATGGCTGTCTGTTGAAGCAAGAGTTGCTGCAGCTGTTGCGTAGTCACCCTGCACGAGCTGGATTGTGCCGAGGTTGGCCTTTGCCTCTGCTGTGCCTGCCTGCTTGAAGAGCTGTGCAGCCTTGTCGAGGTTGCCCTTGCGCCATTCGCACACGCCCTTAGCATTGACAACATCAGCGTCTGAAACCTTTACTGATGCGAGATGAGCCTCTGCCTCAGCCACATTGCCTGCCTGAAGAGCGAGCACTGCGAGGTTGAATTTTGCACGGTCTGAAGCAAACTTGTTGGCTGTGAGCTTGTAAAGCTCTGCCTTGCGGGCAGCGTCCTCCGAATTGGCAGCCACTCTGAGAAGCGCCTCTTCTCCAAGAGCATCGATAGCCTTGCGAGAAAGCTCCTCAAGCTCCTCGTTTGAGAAGTTGCGGTACTCGAGGTCGGCCACGAAACGAGCTCTACGAAGCTCCGGGAAGACGTTTTTGCTGATCTCAGTATAGATTGCCGACATGTTTTTGATCTCTGACTCTCTCACTGCAGGGTCGCTGTACATAGAAAGAACTCTAAGGATGAGCTCCTTATCCTCGATGTTGGAGTTCTGGATCGCCTCCTGGAAGCCTTCCCAGTCCTGACCCACACTCTGCACCTCAAGATTATCAGCAGTCATGCCCTTTGTCACCTTGTCCCAAGCCTTCTGTGCAGAAGCGGCTCTCTTGTCTGAAAGCTCTGCATTGAGCTTCTCACCACCCTCAGGTGAAGCATAGGCAACAACCTTTGTGCCTGTGATTGTGTAGCGCTCGTCTGAAGCAACCTCCTCAAGAGCAGCCTGGAAATCCTTGACTGACTGGCTTTTGAGCTCTGAATTCTTGACTACTGATGAGTTGACATTGTACATAACCTGACCCTCTGTAGACTCAACGATCACGTCCTGGTAGGCATCCTTCTTAAAGCCAAACTCGCCGCCTGTGGTAGCAAGAAGCTGAGTCACATTACAGCCGTCGGCAACCTTGATGGCAGGGATCTCGATAGGAGAACCACCATAGAAAGCTGTGCTACGAAGCTCAAGATATGACTTCTCAACGCCCTTTACATAGTCAAAAGCGACTTTCTGAGTCACTGTACCACCGTCATAAGAAACCACAGTGTAGTTGTCCTTTACCTTATCACCCTGATATGTGAAAGTAGGGCCGGTCTGCTCGCCACCTTCATATACAAGCACTGGAGTTACCTCAAGTGTGGCCTTTGGATGGAAATACTTTGCGGGATAAGTAACGGTAATGGTTGCGTTGATCTTATCACCAACAAGAGCCAATACTTCCGGTGTGCAGTCGATGTTTACGTTTTCAGCAAGTTTCATCTGCTCTGCCCTTGATTTTGAACAAGAAGCAGCCGACACCACCAATGCGCAAAGCGCAAGAGCTTTAAAAATTTTCTTCATAATTGTATCAGTAATGTTATCTTTTAATCCACAGAAGACAAAAATACCAAATTTTATTTAACTTTGCTAAACTATGGACGTATTAGAGCTACAAAAGATTAAAAATAAATTTGATATCATCGGTAACGATTCCGGACTTGTCCGAGCCATCGAGACCGCGGTAGCTGTTGCTCCCACAGAACTCACTGTCCTGATCACAGGAGAGAGCGGCGTGGGCAAGGAAACCATCCCCCAGATCATACATCAGTTCAGCCGTCGCAAAACGGGCAAATACCTTGCCGTCAACTGCGGCGCGATCCCTGAGGGCACGATCAACGCCGAGCTGTTTGGCCACGAGAAGGGCGCCTTTACCGGAGCCATCGGCGAGCGCAAGGGATATTTTGAGGAAGCCAACGGCGGAACCCTTTTCCTGGACGAAATCGGAGAGCTTCCAAAAGAGACTCAGGCACTGCTCCTCAGAGTCCTGCAAAATGGCGAATACATCAAGGTCGGATCTTCAAAAGTACAGAAGACGGATGTGCGCATCATAGCAGCAACCAATGTCAATCTTGCCTATGCAGTCGCTACCGGCAAATTCCGCGAGGACCTTTATTATCGACTCACGGGCATCCAGATTCAGGTGCCTGCGCTTCGCGAACGCAATAAGGATGACGTATACCTGCTGTTCAGAAAGTTTTCAACTGATTTTTCCGAGAAATATAATCTCTGCAAGGTCAACCTCAACCACGAAGCCATCACCATGCTCACAGCATACCGCTGGCCGGGCAATATCCGCCAGTTGAAAAACATCGCAGAGACCATCACCGCAATCGAGTCGCGCCCTATCACCGTGGGCTCCGAGCGCATCGAGATCGGCCCTGAGGTGCTGATGGAGTATATTCCTAAAGAGCAGGGGGCGATAATGCTCCCAGGATCCGGAGCCGGCAAAGGCTCGATGAGTGACGAGGAGAAGAAAAGCATCTTCAATGCCATCTACCTGCTCAAGCAGGAAGTAGACAGACTCAAGGAGCAGGTTGAAGAGCTTAGCCAGGACAGAGCTCCAAGCAAGAAGGACGGAAAGTTCTTGATCGAGTCTCCACAAAAAGAAACTCCAAGTTTCCGCCCAAGCTATCCTGAATATGTAAAAGAAGAGCCGGCTCAACCGGTGGAGATGTCCATCAAGAAGGCCAACGACGATATGATTGAAGCCTGCCTGACCAAACACGGAGGCAAGGTTAAGCTTGCCGCCGCAGAACTCGGCATCTCAGAGCGCACAATCTATAGAAAACTCGCAGAAAAGAAAAAGAAATGAAACGTCTCCTATATATATTAATATGTGGTCTCTGTGTTGCGTCCTGCGGCATCTACTCCTTTTCAGGAACTTCCATCCAGCCGGACGTCAACACCATCGCCATCAATTTCTTTGAATACAAAGCCCAGACAGTCAACCCGACTCTCTCCAATGACCTCACAGAGGCCATCAGAAAGCGTTTCAGGCAGATGACGCGTCTTGAGCAGGTTGAGCTTGACGGCGATCTTGACATCACAGGAGAAATCACCGGTTACTCGGTCAGCGCTGCCGCCGTCACTGCCGACGAGGTTGCGGCACAAAACCGTCTCACGGTGACTGTAAAGGTGACATTTACCAACCGCAAACACCCTGAAGACAGTTTTGAGTCGGAGTCCTTCTCTGCCTACGCCGACTATGACTCCACTAACTCTCTCGACTCTGTCGAGTCAACGCTTTGTATCGAAATCATAGACAAGATAGTTGAAGACATCTTTAACGCAACCGTGGCACAATGGTAAAAGTCATCGACATACACAAACTCACTCTTGAGGAGCTTTCCGGGGTCGTGGATCTCTATCCTTGGTACGGCGGCGCGCGCATGGAGCTCTGCCGCAGGGTTTCGCAGATGGGCGCTCTAAGCGAGAGCCAGATCGAA
>CALEJC010000082.1 GCA_937898205.1 uncultured Bacteroidales bacterium | reverse complement strand
CCTCCTGTTTGTTTACCGAATATATGAGATATTTGCCATTGTAGGGGACACTCACACCCGAAAGCGACTCCCAGGAGTCGTATACCGAGTGATCCAATGGCTTTTTGTCCTGTGCAGATGCAAAAGTGGAGCTGAGCCACACGATTGCCAAAAATAAAATAGCTCTTGTTTTCACTGTCTTAAGGATTTATTATTTGTGCAAATATAAATAAATTAGTTCTATATTTGCGGGTTCAAAATAAATAACCCTATGAAAGAAACACCCCAACATATCCCATTTGCAGAGGTTGAGAGGATTATCAGGGAGGAGAACAGACCTGTCAAAGTGATGGTCCAGAGTGGAAGTATGTCCCCCTATTTCCAAGCTGGCAAGGACTATGTAATCGTCTCTCCCCCACCTGAGGACATACTCGGAAAGATAAGCCGCGGAGACATCGTACTCTTCAATGTAGGGGACGATATTCACCTTCACCGCATTATCCACTACTTCGGCACTCTGCTGGAGATCAGAGGTGACGGTATGTATGGAAAGAAAAACCTCTCCAAGGTGACAGGATCAGATATAATAGGTATCGTCACAGAGGGGACATACAGGGGTGGAAAACCTTTCAGGACAGACACTTTCTCCTGGAAATTCAGTGCCTGGTTCTGGGTACACTCTTACTTTATACGACATCAGCTGGTCAGGGTCAAAAGGATCCTGAAGAAAGTTTTTTGTCGTAAGTCCTTGTAAATTAATAATTAATTCTTATATTTGCACCCCGCAAAAAATATGCGGATTGATTTAATTCATTGATTAACACTAATTTAAGTTAAACAAATGCCTGGATTAATTGGTAAAAAAGTCGGAATGACTTCCGTTTTCGATGCCGACGGTAAAAATGTACCGTGCACCGTTATTGAAGCTGGGCCGTGTGTTGTTACGCAGCTCCGTACAGTAGAAAAAGATGGTTATGCCGCTGTACAGCTTGCCTATGACGAAACAACTGAAAAGCACGCCAGCGCGCCTCTCATGGGGCACTTCAAAAAGGCAGGAACCGCTCCTATGCGCAAGCTCGTCGAGTTTAAGGCGGACTTCGAGGGAGAGCTCAAACTCGGTGACACACTCACAGTTACTGACATCTTCACAGAGGATGTTAAGTTTGTAGACGTTACCGGTACTTCTAAGGGTAAGGGTTTCCAGGGTGTAGTTCACCGTCATGGATTCGCCGGTGTAGGAGGTAAGACTCACGGTCAGCACAACCGTCTCCGTCACCCAGGTTCAATGGGTGCATCTTCATGGCCTTCACGCGTTCTTCCTGGAATGCGCATGGCAGGTCACATGGGTTGCGAGAGAGTAAAGGTTGAGAATCTTGAAGTTATCAAGGTACTCCCTGAGAATAACCTCGTAGTGGTTAAAGGTTCCGTTCCTGGAGCTAGAGGTTCTTATGTAATTTTGGAGGCTTAAGACTATGCAATTACCAGTTTTGAAAATTGACGGCTCACAGTCCGGCAAGCAGGTAAATCTTGAAGAGAGCGTATTCGGCATTCAGCCAAACGATCACGCTATCTGGCTTGATGTAGTTCAGTATCTCGCAAACCAGCGTCATGGCAACGCCAAGACAAAGGATCGTAGTGAGATCGCTCACAGCACCAAGAAGCTCGGTCGCCAGAAGGGCGGCGGCGGTGCTCGTCATGGTAGCCTTAAGGCTAATATCTTCGTAGGTGGTGGCCGTGTATTTGGTCCACAGCCACGTTTTTATCATACAAAGTTGAATAAGAAAGTTAAGGCTCTTGCTCGCAAGTCAGCTCTTAGCTACAAGGCTGCTGAGAATGCAATCATCGTTCTCGAGTCTTTCACAATGGACGCACCTAAGACTAAGGAGCTCCTCAAGATCAACGCAGCTATCCAGGCTGGTGATCGCAAGGTGCTTTTTGTGCTCCCACAGAATTCAACAAATATCTATCTTTCATCTCGCAACCTTCCTCAGCTCAACGTTATCACTGTTGATGAGATCAACACTTATGCAATCATGAATGCCAACACATTGGTACTCATCGACGGCGTACAGGATATCCTCGCTGAGAGAAACATGCGCTAAACCGACACGAAGATGGGAATCATTATTAAGCCAATCGTAACAGAGAAGCTCACGGCTCAGGGCGAAAAGTTGAACCGTTATGGCTTTATCGTAGATCGTAACGCCAATAAGCTTCAGATTAAGGAGGCAGTAGAGAAGTTGTACAATGTCTCTGTTGCTGACGTAAACACAGTCAATTATCACGGCAAGAGAAAGTCTCGCTATTCTAAGTCAGGTCTTCTCCGTGGCCGCACAAATCACTACAAGAAGGCATATATCACTCTTGCTGGTGAGGATAAGATTGATTTCTACGCTAACATCTAAGGAGGAACCAAACAATGGCAGTAAGAAAATTTAAACCGATAACTCCGGGACAAAGAAATAAGGTAATTAGCGCATTTGACGATATCACAGCTAAGAGACCTCAGAAATCATTGTTGGAGCCTCTTAAGAGCACAGGTGGTCGTAACAACACTGGTCAGATGACAGTGCGTTACGTCGGTGGCGGTCACAAGAGAATGTACCGTATCATCGATTTCATCCGTGCAAAAGACGAGTGCACTGCAACAGTTTTGACCATCGAGTATGATCCAAACCGTAGCGCTCGTATCGCTCTTGTACAGTATGAAGATGGAGAGAAGAGATATATCATCGCTCCTAAAGGACTTAAGGTAGGTCAGGTAATAGCTTCAGGTAGCGGCGTTGCTCCAGAAGTTGGTAACTGCCTCCCTCTCAGTGAAATTCCAGTAGGTACACTCGTTCACAATATCGAGCTTCGTCCTGGTCAGGGTGCTGCAATGGCACGTTCAGCCGGTACATTTGCTCAGCTTGCAGCTCGTGAAGGAAATCACGCTGTACTTCGTCTCCCTTCAGGTGAGACTCGTATGGTGCTCGTTTCTTGCCGCGCTACAGTAGGTGAGGTATCTAACTCAGATCACAGTTTGGAGAGTCACGGTAAGGCCGGTCGTAGACGTTGGCTCGGTATCCGCCCTCACAACCGTGGTGTTGTTATGAACCCAGTTGATCACCCAATGGGTGGTGGTGAAGGCCGTGCTTCCGGTGGTCACCCACGTTCACGTAAGGGTCTCCCAGCTAAGGGCTACAAGACACGTAATCCTAAGGCTGCTTCAAACAAGTTCATTATTGAGAGAAGAAAGAAATAACAGGAATTTAACTTAGAGATTTATGAGTCGTTCATTAAAAAAAGGTCCATATATCCAGGAAGCTCTGGAGAAAAGAGTTCTTGCTATGAATGATGGTAGCAAGAAGAAGGAAGTGGTCAAGACTTGGTCTCGTGCCAGCATGATCTCTCCTGACTTTATCGGCCATACTATCGCTGTGCACAACGGAAACAAGTTTATCCCTGTTTACGTTACAGAGCAGATGGTAGGTCACAAACTCGGCGAGTTCGCCCCTACACGTATTTTCAAGGGTCATTCAGGAAACAATAAGAGGTAATCATTATGGGAAAGCGTAAAAGACTTATGGCCGAGCGCCTCAAGGAGGCTAAGAAGGTTACAGCTGTTGCTAAGCTGAATGACGTGCCTACATCTCCTCGCAAAATGCGTCTCGTTGCAGACACAGTGCGTGGTGTAGAAGTAAACCGTGCTCTTGATCTTTTGAAGTTCTCAAAGAGAGAGGCTTCAATCCGTCTCGAGAAGCTCCTCCGTAGCGCTATCGCCAACTGGGAAGCTAAGAATCCGGAGAAGAGCAGCGAGTTGGACAACGGTAACGTATATGTTAAGACAATTATGGTTGATGGTGGTCGCACCCTCAAGCGCATCCGTCCTTGCCCTCAGGGTAGAGCCGGTCGCATCCGTAAGCGTTCTAACCACGTTACTATCATTCTTGATGTAAAACCAGTAGAGAATAAGTAATATGGGACAGAAAACTAATCCTATCAGCAACAGAATCGGTATCACCCGTGGTTGGGACTCTAACTGGTGTGGTGGTAACTATGCAGAGAAGATAGCCGAGGATTTCGAGATCCGTAAGTATCTTGGTAATCGTCTTGCTAAGGCTAGCCTCAGCAGAATCATCATCGAGAGAACTCTCAAGCTCATCACAGTTACTATCTATGCCGCACGTCCTGGCTTTATCATTGGTAAGGGTGGCGCAGAGGTTGACAAACTTAAGGAAGAGCTTAAGAAAGTCACTAAGAAAGACGTACAGATCAACATCTATGAGGTTAAGCGCCCAGAGGTTGATGCCAACATCGTAGCAGACAGCATCGCTCGTCAGATCGAGGGTCGTGTTTCTTATCGTAGAGCTATCAAGATGGCTGTTGCCAACACTATGAGAGTTGGCGCAGAGGGTATCAAGGTTCAGATCAGCGGTCGTGTCGGTGGAGCTGAAATGGCTCGCAGCGAGATGTTCAAAGAGGGTCGTACTCCTCTCCACACATTCCGTGCAGACATCGACTACGCTCTTGCAGTAGCAAATACAAAGGTTGGTACTCTTGGTATCAAGGTTTGGATCTGCAACGGTGAGCGTTATGGCAAGCAGGATCTTACTCCGGCAGCTATCTCAGCAGCTAACGCTCAGGCAGCAGGCCAGAACCGCGGCAACGGTAGAAATGATCGTCGTCCTCGCAGAGATGATCGTCGTGGCCGCAAAGAGAAGTAGTTTTTTTTAGAAAATTACTATATTTACAACCGGTTTCTGAAAAGGAGCCGGTTGTATTGTTTTTTAGAAGTAATTTTTAATTTCAAAAATATGAAGAAGTGTTTTTATTTGTTTGCTGCAGTGGCTGTTATGGCTGTAGCATGTAAGAGTGTTCCTGAGGAGCAGAAGGTAGCGGATTTCAAGGCTTATATCGAACAGTTTATGGCCGAGTATAATGAGAAGGTTTCTGCCATCCAGGCTGACTCTACCTCAACTCAGGAGCAGAAGCGAGCAAAATTTGAAGAAGTTTATGAGGCAACCTGCGAGGCTCTTGTAGCTGAGTGCAAGGATGTCATCAAGAAGAACCCTGAGAGTGGCGCTGCTGTCCTCGCCCTTCAGAATATTGCAAGCATGATCACTCCGGAGGAGGCTGAAGAGCTCATCTCGAAGTTTAAGGGCATCGCTGCTGAGGACGAGTTTGTAATCAAGTATAAGGAGCTCCTCGCTGTCAAGAAGCAGACTGCCGAGGGTGCAATGTTTACAGACTTCACTGTAGTTCAGGATGAGAACGATCCTGAGGGCTCTACAGTCAAGTTCTCTGACTATGTGGGCAAGGGCAAGTATGTCCTCGTTGATTTCTGGGCAAGCTGGTGTGGCCCATGCAAGCAGGAGCTTCCAAACATCGCAGCTGTATATGAGAAATATAAGGGCGATGATTTTGATGTACTCAGCGTTGCAGTTTGGGACAAGCCTGAGGATACAGTCAAGGGTGCTCAGGAGCACGGAATCGTTTGGAGCCAGATCATCAACGCACAGCAGATCCCTACAGACCTCTATGGCATCGAGGGCATCCCTCACATTATGCTCGTAGGTCCTGACGGAACCATCATCAAGCGTGATCTCCGTGGCGAGGCAATCGGAGCAGCTGTAGCTGAGGCTCTTGGACGTTAAGAGTAAAATAGCTTTATTACCACATTCCCCCGGAGTTTATAGGTACTATAATTCCGAGGGGAATGTGATATATGTAGGCAAGGCCAAGGATCTCAATAAGAGAGTATCTCAATATTTTGTAGATCCGGAGCGTTTGTCCACAAAAACGCGCGTTCTCGTTTCAAAAATTGCCGACATACAGTATTCGGTAGTAGACACTGAAGCAGACGCGCTTTTGCTTGAAAACAACCTCATCAAGCAATATAAACCGCGGTATAATATACTTCTCAAAGACTCCAAGACCTATCCTTGGATATGTGTGACCGCAGACGAGTTTCCACGGGTATTTCTTACCCGCACATTGACCAAAGACGGTTCCCGCTTTTATGGTCCATACAGCTCGGTGCGTCACGCAAAAACCCTTCTGGAGTTCTTTACCCGCACCTACCCGATCCGCTCATGCAAATATAAAATCACAGCAGAGGCGGTCCTGAGGCACAAATTCCGCCCTTGCCTTGATCTGCACATCGGCCGATGCAAGGGCTGTTGTGTGGGAGCAATCTCCCGTCAGGAATACAGCGATTATATACTCGAAGTGGAGCGATTGTTAAGCGGAGGAGTACACGATATAATCCGCGAATACAAAACGCTGATGCAGCAGGCCGCTGAGGATCTTGATTTTGAAACAGCACAAGCCTATAAAGAGCGCATCGAGGCACTGCAATCCCACTACTCAAAATCAATCATCAGCACTGCCGACAGCCGCGATCTGGATGTGTTCTCAATCGTATTTGAAGGCTTTGAAGCCTTTGGCAACTTCATGCGCATCCGAGGCGGCGCAATCGTGCAGTCTCTCAACCTCGGATTTAAAATGAATATCGAGGAAGACAGGGCTGCTGTGCTTAGCGAATTCATCATTGAAATAGAATACAAGTTTGGCTCCCTCTCCAAGGAGATCATTGTGCCGTTTCTTCCAGACGTGCAGCTTGCCGGCATAGAGTTCAAGATACCTGTGCGCGGAGACAAGCTCGCCCTGCTGGAGTTAAGTAACAAAAATGCCAAGGAATATAGATTTAACTCCCTCAAGCAGCGTGAGCACACCAATCCTCAGGAGTTCCGTCTCACCGTGCTGGAAGAGCTGCGCAAGGCCATCGGCCTGAAAGAACTGCCGACACACATCGAGTGCTTTGACAACTCCAACATCCAAGGCACCAACCCTGTGGCCTCATGCGTGGTATTCAGGGACGGCGAGCCATCCAAGAAAGACTATCGCAAGTTCAAGATAAAGACAGTAATAGGCGCCAACGACTACGCTTCGATGAAGGAGGTGGTCAACCGCCGCTATGCGCGAATGCTTCAGGAAGCGCCGGACGATCTGCCGCAGCTGGTGGTCATCGACGGTGGCAAGGGGCAGCTGGACTTCGCCTATCAGGCAATCTGCGAGCTGGGGCTTCAGGACCGCATCTTCCTCATCGGCCTGGCCAAGCGACTGGAAGAAGTTATCCGCATCGGCGACCGTTTCCCGCTGTTTATCGACCGCAATTCGCAGGCGCTCAAGCTTCTTCAGCGCCTAAGAGACGAAGCTCACCGCTTCGGCATCACCTTCCACAGACAGTTGCGCAGCAAAGCGGCAATTGACTCGGCTTTGCGTCAGATAAAAGGCGTGGGCGAGCAGACCGAGCAACGCCTGCTGATGCATTATGGAAGTGTGGCGCGCATTGCGGCAGCGAGCCTGGAGGATCTGTCTGCATTTGTAGGACCTGTATTGGCAAAACGAATCTTAAATCAACTCAATAATGAACGACAAGACATTTAATAAATGGTTTAACGTCTTCATCCTTGCAGGAATGACATTGGTGATGATAATCACGACCATAATCAAGCTTCAGGATGCGCAGGAAGGTCAAGCTATGCTGATTGTCGCTGCTTTTGGCTCCTTGATGGGCGTTCTTAGTACAGTGTGCTCGGCAAATGCCAAGATTCTGACTTTCCTTTTTGGCTTCTTTGATGTGGCTATCTATGGCGTGATGTGTTATATGGGAGGCAGATATGGTAATGCGGCTCTCCACATGCTGTATTTTCTTCCGATGCAGTTTATCGGCTTCTTTCAGTGGCGCAAAAGAGGGGCATCTTCGGGTGAGAAACCTAAGGCCAGAAGACTTGATGCAAAAAAGCTAATTGCTTCCGGAGCTGCGTTTTTGCTGGGCCTGCTGGTGACCTATTTCATCCTCTTGAAGTTGGACGAGCCGGAGGCCGCATCCGTCGTAAAAGTAGCCATCTTGATGGATGCCTTCTCGACCATGTGTAATATATTGGGACAACTTCTGATGAGTACCGCATACATGGAGCAATGGTACTTCTGGATTGGCGTAAACATCACATCTATAATCATGTGGGGCATAACAATGAAGGAGTCCGGGGACAATTCATTTGCTCTGATATATATGATTAAATATGCATTCTATCTGCTGAATTCGCTCAATGGCCTGAGGATATGGCTCAAGCTTAGCAAGGACTCCGTAAAACCGGCGGATTTGGATAATTAAATTATTTTTGCTTACTTTGTGAGCCGGAAAAGAAGTGTATTTTTAAAACTTAATATCTAAGATTATGGATTACGCAGAAATTGTAAAAAAGGTCGAAGCGATTATCGTTGACAAACTTGGCGTTGAGCCATCAGAGGTAACAGAGACCGCTAACTTCACAAATGATCTCGGTGCAGATTCTCTCGACACAGTTGAGCTTCTTATGGAGTTTGAGAGAGTATTCGGTATCAAGATTCCAGATGAGGAGACCAGCACAATCGCAACCGTAAAGGATGCTTGTGACAAAGTAGCTGAAAAGCTCGCTGAATAAGACTATTCTTACTCACATTACAAAAAGGACGGCTCATATGAGTCGTCCTTATTTATATGTGTGTTTCTTGCTATTCGTTTGGAACGGCATATACCAGTCTGAGGTATGGCCTCTTCTCCGGGTGTGTCGGACCGCAAAGTCTGGCCTTGTAGTAACGGTCCTTGTCCAGCTCGATCTCCACGCTTTCTGTAGTAGTTGACTGGCTGGCATATGCGGCCATCATTGCATAACTATAGTAGTTGCTGTAGCCATATCCGCCGTAACCGCCGCCATATCCACCGTAGCCATATCCGCCATACATGTCGTTGTAGTAGCTTTGGTATGCGAGGTAGTTATAGAATTCGCTCATATCATTTGAGCCTCCGGTTGTCGTAACTGTCACCTCATTGGCCATGATGAGCAGCCAAACATCAAACGATCCGTTGTCAAATCTTTCCTTCATCACCTTGTTGGCTGTGTTCTCGTCAAAGCGCACAAGTTCCTGGATGTGGTAGGTGATATCAGGGGCATATTCAAGGATTGAACGGTTGACTTCACCGATATTCTCTGTCTGAGAGCTTGTATCAGACAGACCCATAAAATTGGTAGACTTACTGTCAGGGTCAATAATACGACAAGTAGGCGAGAGGATATCCGGCCAGAAACCCATGTCCTTGTAGTTCTCAGGGAACTCAAATGGGAAAACCATTGTGGCCTTGTTGATGACAACTCTGTCAGGATCTATGCCTTCAGCACTGATAGCGTCAATAATGCTTGATTTGAGCGCTTTTGCAGGAACTCTTGGCTTCAGACCGCCGCCGCCCTGGACATAGATATAATCACCGGCGAGGCCTTCCTTCTCTCTTGTCTGGTGAGTGGTCGAGTTGAGAGCATACTGAGGGAATTGGCCTGTGGCAGAGTTGGTAAACAAAGAGTCAATATCCTCAAACTTGCTTGCTCCATAGTAGAAGCGGATAAATGTATCTCTTCTTTCTCCGTTAAACTCTGCAGAGTACTCAAGGTTGGCGTAGTTGCCCACGATGAAATCGTAGTCTGAGTCAAAATCCAGCTGCACGTCAAAGATATTGATGCGTCCTCCTTCTCCTACAGGATCGTCAGCTTCGATGACGATGCCGGGCACTTTCTTGAGGTACTTGTCGATATCAAGGAAATCCTCGTCTTTGAGTGCAAGGAATTTATTGGCAAACTCTTCTGTGAAGTTAAACGAGAGCGAGTCCTGTCCGGAATAAAGCAGTGTACCTTTGTTGATCTGCTTGTCGTTGCGCTTGACAGGTCTGTTGATATCAAAGTCAACCTCAGGTTTAAGAGGCTCGCTCAACTCATATACCCTCAACGTCTGGAGGATATTTCTCTGCTCCTCCTTGTAGAGGTCCACGGTGTCCATCGCTGCAGCAAAATGGAAACTCTTGAAAATAGGGTTCTTACCTATTGTAAGCGTGTCAGCAAAGAGAGGTACGAGACTAAATGCACTTGATCGCTTGCTGGTGCCGTATTCCTCGTCATGTATGGAACCTACTGTGATTCTTTTCTGAGAATAGGCAGAGAGGCTGTCAGCCATCTCGCTATAGACCTCCTCCAGCGGAATATCTACAGTGTGGAATGTATATGTCTGACCGATAGGAATCAGATTGCTTCCAAGACCGGTATTTACTTCAACGCACGAAAGGCAGCAGAAACCTGCTGCCACTATTGCACAAAAGCGTGATTTCATTTTCTTAAAGTTCATCATAAAAACCGCAGTACTCGTCAATATAGCTTCCGTCTTCTAATGCTTTGGCATTGAAAGGAAGTATCGGAAGGTTGAGAGACTTGCAATAATCTACAATTTTGTTGTCTACCCCCTCTGATCCAAGAATGATACCATCAGAGTACTGGGCAGCCAATTGAGCAAGTTTTATGCCATCGGCTCCTTCAAGTAGAGATACATCCTCTTTCTTGATGTCGCCAAAGCAGGTCTTATCTATAAAATCCGGAGCAAAATCTGCTGCCGGTGTATCGTCATACAACGAGAGCACGACCTTACTTGAAGAGAAGATAGGGTCGTCTTTATATGCTTTCTTGAGGAAAAGTGGTACTAAGTGAGAAATCCATCCTTGACAATGGATCACGTCCGGAGCCCAGCGAAGCTTCTTTACGGTTTCAAGGACGCCGCGTGCAAAGAAGATCGCGCGCTCGTCATTGTCGGCAAAGAACTTGCCATCAGCACTGCAGAAAGTTTCTTTTCTGCGGAAATAGTCCTCGTTATCAATGAAATACACCTGAATCCTGGCAGACGAGATGGAAGCGACCTTGATGATGAGAGGGCGGTCCACATCGCTGATTATGATATTCATTCCGGAGAGACGGATCACCTCATGGAGCTGGTTCTTGCGCTCGTTTATACAGCCGTATCGAGGCATGAACGAGCGGATCTCATGCTTGCGCTCCTGGGCGCCCTGAGGAAGGTAGCGTCCGATGTGTGCAATATTCGAATCCGGAAGGTAAGGGAATATTTCTGAGTTAACGAATAGAATTTTTTGTTTGGTACCACTCATAAATACAAAGATAAGAATTTTTTTTGGATATTTGATATTTCATTATCTTTGAACTTTTAATCTTGTATTGATATGTCGGCAAAGGATAATAAAAAACAAATCAGAAAGCGCATGTTTAATGCCTATCTTTCTAGTGTTATTAGCATTAGCTTGTTACTTTTGCTAGTCGGTCTGGCGTCCCTTGTCGTCATCAATGCAAGAAATGTCTCTTCATACTTCAAGGAAAACATGAAGGTTGCCGTGATGATGGGAAGAGATGTCAGTGAGCAGGATGCCGAGGGGTACATCGCCCAGGTCTCAAAACTGCAATATGTCAAGGATACCAAACTCATCACAAGGGAGCAGGGCACAAAGGAGATGGCAGAGATTCTGGGAGAAGATTTTCTGAGTGCATTTGACTCATCTCCGGTCCCGGTATCCGTTGAGGTTGGCCTCAAGGCGGAATATGTCGTCGCCGACAGCCTGGAGTTTGTGGTTAAGGCACTGTCGGATTTTGAGATTGTGGAAGAGGTGGATGCCCGTCAAGGTCTGGTTGAGATGTTAAACGCCAACATTGCCAAGATTTCTCTTGTCTTTGCAGTATTCATCGCACTCCTTCTTTTTATTTCCTTTGTACTCATCAACAACATGGTGCGCTTGAGCTTCTTCTCAAAGCGTTTCACAATCCACACCATGAAGCTCGTTGGTGCGACAAAGTCTTTTATCAGGGCGCCGTTTGTGCGTAGTGCTGTCGTGCAGGGTCTTGTGTCGGCAGCTCTTTCTTCAGCAGTGCTTGCGGCTTTGTATTATTTGGCGCAGAAAGAGTTTCCGCAACTCTTCAATATATTTACAGCCAACACATTGCTGATTGCTGTAGGCGTGATGTTTGTATGCGGCATCTTGATATGTGTAATCAGTACCTTCTTTGTGGTAGGTAAGATGATCAGGATGTCTAAAGACGATTTATATTACTAGGATATGAATAAAATGGCGATAGGTCCTAAAGGACTGAAATTGATGCTTGTGGGCTTGCTGCTCATGGTGGCCGGCTACATTTTGATGATGGGCGGCGGAGTAGAGGATCCGCAGGTTTTCAATTATGATATGTTTGATTTCCGTCGACTTGTCGCGGCTCCGGTTGTCATAGTTGCCGGAATCGTCACGATTGTGGTCGCAATCTTAAGAAAAGAAAAAACTGAAGAATAGTTATGCAATGGTGGGAAGCCCTCTTGATGGGCATAGTACAAGGTTTGACGGAGTTTCTTCCTGTCAGCAGCAGCGGACACTTGATGATCACCAGGGAGCTTTTTGGTGTTGATGCCGAGGGATTTCTGGATTTCACGGTAACTGTGCATTTTGCAACGGTGTTGAGCACTATAGTTGTCTTTTGGAAGGTCCTTTGGCAGCTTGTCAAGGGTGTCTTGAAGTTTAAATACAACGATGAGACCGACTATTTCCTCAAGATTTGTGTTTCAATGATTCCGGTTGCAGTCGTAGGTTTCTGTTTCAAGGACTATGTAGAGTCTCTTTTCAGTGATTCGCTCAGAGTTGTAGCCATCTTCTTGTGTGTCACTGCAATTCTGCTCACGTTCTCTGATCTGTTCACTAAGTATGTCAAGATCAAGAACGACTACCGCAACGGCATCTCATATTGGCAGGCTATCGTGATAGGCTTGGGACAGGCGCTTGCTGTCGCTCCAGGTCTTTCGCGCTCCGGCACAACCATCGCGACCGGTCTGGTTGCCGGTGTAAAGAGAGAAAACATGGCACAGTTCTCATTCCTTATGGTGCTTATCCCTATCCTTGGAGAGCAGTTCCTTAGCATACTTGATATGCTGGGATCTGATGCGGCGACCCTTAACTCGGGTGTGGGAGCACTCGCGTTGCTTCTTGGCTTCGTGGGCGCTTTTGTGTCGGGTCTCTTTGCTTGCAAGACCATGGTTGCGCTTGTGAGAAGAGCTAAGCTTTCTTGGTTTGCTCTTTATTGTGTGATTGTTGCTATCCTCATCTTTGTCTTGTAATGACGCAAAAAAAGGAAGTCTACTTTTTGTCTGATGTGCATCTCGGCCTGAGCTTGGTTGATCCGGTTGAGAGGGAAGCGCGCTTTGTTTCTTTTCTAAAAAACATCCCGAGAGAC
>CALEJC010000081.1 GCA_937898205.1 uncultured Bacteroidales bacterium | reverse complement strand
TTCACGGATTACAAAGTTACCAACTCTCCTTACGGCAAAGATATCGTCCGGGAGGTAGTTGAAGCGTTCCGCGCTGCCGGGGCATCTCACATCCTTGCGCTTTCCGGCCTGCACGTCGGCATAATTTATGGCATCCTGTCCGCGCTTCTCTCCCCTCTTGGAGGCAGCCGGACGGCTAGGTGGATACAGAGCGGAACGGGGGTGGCACTGACAGCTTTTTATATGGTGATGACGGGCGCATCCGCTTCTGTCGTGAGGGCGTTTATTTTTATCTGCCTGCATTGCCTCGCCAGACTTATGCCCGACCGCAGAAGTATTGGGACAGACACTATTACGGCAGCCGCGCTCATCCAGCTCAGCATCAACCCTTTATATATCAAGCAGCTGGGATTCCAGCTCTCATATCTTGCCGTGCTCGGCATAAGCCTCATCTACCCTCGCTTGCGGGACTGGTATCCCGAGAGCAAGTCCTTTGACCTGATGAGGAAGATCTGGAACAGCGCTGCGATGAGCATCTCCTGTCAGGTGTTTACTACACCTCTGGTGCTGCTGCATTTTGGGACTTTCCCACCGTATTTCCTCATCAGCAACCTGATCGCTCTCCCCCTCACCGAGCTCTTTATAATCACTACGCTGGCCGATTTGGGTCTAAGCGTCCTGGGGATAGACCTCGAAATAACAAAAAGTCTGGTCGAAATGCTCGGCCAGACTCTTGTATATTGTTTGGAGGTTGTAGCTGCTATTTAGTCCTCACACACCTTACAGGCATAGCGACATCGGTCTTTGAAACGAGTCCATAGAAGACTACATCCTTATCCTGATAGATGTATCTGTAGGCGCCCTGCTCTCCTTTGCTGCCTGATGTCCAGAAAGCAGCATACTTGTAGATCTGATCAAAAATGTACTCGCCGTCTTCTATTGTGGCATATCCCACAGGGATCACGGAGAGTCCCGATGCGTTGGTAATCTTCACATCTCTCCAGTATTCCCACATCTTATTGTTATTGAAATAGATATCCTCCATCATATCTCCGGCAAGATCACCGATGTGAGACTCCGGCTGAGGGGCTGTACCGTATTTCTGACCGAGAGCCACAAGATCGGCATCGTTTGGAAGTCTCCAGCCTTCAGGGCAGACAGTCTGAGCTTCTTCCCAGGTGTAGAATGCTCCGAAGATATCAATGATAGCAGGCTCGTTTTTATATGCGACACCGGCACCTTCCCACGCGAGATTTTGTCTCATCCAATCAGTACCGTTGATCGTGGTGTAGTAGTATGACTTGCCGTCTCTAGGGTCAACAAAAGTCTCGTTGGCTGTATCCAGCTTATATCCTGTGAGAGAGCCTTTGCCATCAAGACCGGGCTTAACGACTGTAAACGAATGAGACTTTACAGAGCCAAAGTAACCTTCTTCTACAAAGGCACCCAATGTGATAGAGAGGTTGGCAAGAGTGTCCTTGATTGTCACTGTGTAATGATGCTTGAGGAACTCGCCGTTGGCATCTACCAGAGTATCCGCTTTTCCGGTATTTGGATCCTTGAAATAATAGCCGATAGCTTTGGACTCGTCGTCACGGCTGACTGTCATCAAGGTATCGATCATAAATGTCTTGGTATACCCCGGCTGCACATAGGTTGGGAAGTCAAGAGACAAGGATCCTGTCAAATATTTGCTACTTGACTTGTCGTCATCATCTTTACAACTCCACAACGAAGGAACCAACAAGGCAAATGCGAGAAATAATTTTATGCTGATTTTCATTACAAACTACTCGTATCGTATAATTACAAAGTGCAAATATGCGCATAATTGCGCAAAAAACCATTAAATTTGTACAAATCCTTTGCCAAAAATGAAAGTTTTTAGATTAAGCAGCATTATTATCACAATCTTTGCAGCGCTAGCCTGCAATGGACCTAAATATGAGAATTTTACCGGATATGCACAGGGCGGAACATATAGCGTGAGTGTCAATCTTCAAGATGTCGAAGTAGACAAAAGCGTGATTGCAGCTAAGATCGACTCCCTCCTGACTGAGATTGATTTCAGCATATCAGGATATAACAAAAACTCTGTTTTGAGCCGATACAATGCCGGCGAGAAGGTTACTCCGGACAAGCATTTTGCTCGCCTGCTGGAGCTCTCCGCACAATATAAAGCCCTGAGCAATGGTGCTTTTGATGTCACTGCAGGCCCTCTTTTTGACATTTGGGGCTTTGGCTTCAAAAACGACAGCATCCCCGGCCCAAAGGAGGTTGAGGAGGCCCTGGAACTTTGCAAAGAAGAGAAGGTGCTTAATTTCAACGCCATCGCACAAGGCTACAGCTGTGATGTGATCGCCGAGTATCTCTATTCCATCGGTGTCAAGGATATGCTGGTCAACATCGGAGAGATTTACTGCGACGGCCTCAATCCTTCGGGGAAGGGCTGGGGGATCGGAGTGGACAACCCTGTCGATGGCAACAATCAGCCCGGAGCCGACCTTAGAGGCATCTGGAAGTCTGACGGCGGAGCTCATGGAGTGGTGACTTCCGGCAATTATCGCAAATATTATATCGTTGACGGGAAGAAATATGCTCACACCATCGATCCTCGCACAGGCTATCCGGTAGAGCATAATCTTCTGAGCGCCACGATATTAGCGCCAAGCGCAGCCTTTGCTGACGCTCTTGCCACAGCTTGCATGGTGCTCGGCATGGAGGAGTCCAAGTCATTGATTGAGAGCATAGAAGGAGTCGAGGCCTACCTCATTTCGTCAGATGGGATCTGGACTTCCGACGGTTTCCACCTCGCCCAATAGTTCAAGGGTTTTTTATTATATTTGTAAGTTGTTAAAATGCGACTAATATGAAGGACTATAACTCAGAACGCAGCAAACTGGCGATGCCCGAATATGGCAGAAACATCTTGAAGATGGTTGACAGTCTGCGTAATATAGAAGATAGAGCTAAACGCACCGAGCAGGCATATGCGGTGGTAAAGGTGATGGAGACAATCAATCCTGCAGTGCATCTCCAGGAAGATTATGAGCACAAGCTATGGGATCAGCTTTTCATCATAGCCGGTTTTGATCTGGATGTGGATGCCCCATATCCATGTCCTACACCTGAGGAATTCAAATCAAGCCCTATGCCTATCCCGATGAAGGAGAGCAAGATCAAGGCAACCCATTATGGAAGGAATATTGAGAGGATCATCAATCTGCTTTGTGACGAGCCTGATGGAGAAGTCAAGACAGAAATGATCCGCTCGTTAGCCATTTACATGCGCCAGCAATACCTGATCTGGAACAAAGACAGTGTGTCTGATGAAACAATCTTCAACGACATCGAGAAGCTTTCAGACTACCGCCTCAAGGTTCCGGAGGGCATCAATCTAAGCAAAATCGCCAGCGATGCCTCGTTTGCCCGCCCGGGTCTCGGCATCAATGTAGGTCAGAGCGGCAACAAAAAACGTCAGTTCAAAAACAACAAAAGACAAGGTCGTAAGAAATGAGAATATTCAAGAGTTGGGACGAGCAGGAGAAGGCTTCAGCTATAAAGATTGTCGGGTTAATTATCTCGGCAATCACCATTTTTATACTAATAGCATGTTGCTCCTATCTTTTTAGCTGGAAGGAGGACATGAATCTCCTCGCAGACGCAGCAGCCATGGACACCGAGGTTCCGGTAGCCAATGCTGCCGGCAAGCTGGGATTCCGCACAGGCTATTTCTTCATCACGGAGCTATTTGGCATCGGCAGTTTCCTGCTTATCGTGATTCTTGCTGCTGTTTCAGTAAGATTGCTTCTTAAGAAATGGCACTATTCGCTGATCAAGACGACGCTCATCGCGCTTTTTGGCGCATTCATATCTTCATTTGCATTTGCTTTTGTCAGCAGGCTCATCAATCTCGGGCCTGTGTTTGGTGCCGGTCTCGGCGGACAGTGCGGAGATCTTGTGATCTCTTGGGCAGAAAACCTTTTTGGGGTGCCGGTCAGCGGACTTTTCATCGTTATCCTCATCGTGGCTTTTCTGTTTTTCTCGTCACGCCGCTTTAATGTCTGGTTTGCCCATCTCGGCACAAAAGAGCCTAAAGAGGAAGATACTGTCGAGGAGCCGGAGCCTGAGGTAGAGCCCGAGCCGGTCGTAATCCCTGAGCCGGTCGTAATCCCTGAGCCTGTAGTTCCGGAACGCGTTCCGGAGCCCGTAAAGCCAAATGCAATCACTGATCCTCAGGAAAAAGAGGAGAGTTTTGAGATCGTTCAGGATGATTCGCTTGAGGCTGAGATCGTCGAGCTCAAGCCTATCGACAACCGTCTTGACCCACCTGACGGACTTCCTAAATATAAGAGGTTTCCTCTCAGTCTGCTCCAGAGCCATAGCTCAGGAAGAAAAGAAGTCAGCAACGAAGAGCTTACTCGCAACAACAATAAGATCAGAGCAGCCCTTGCCAACTATAAAATTCAGGTCACCAATGTCAAAGCCATTGTCGGTCCGACTGTGACTCTATATAAGGTCTACCCTGCTCCAGGAGTGAAGATCTCCGACATCAAGAGACTTCAGGAAGACATCGCGCTCTCGCTGAATGCAAAAGGCGTGAGAGTGGTGCAGCTTCAAGACTCTGTGGGCATCGAGGTCGCCAACGACTTCTCTTCGATTGTCCCTCTTCAGGCGCTTCTCAATGACCCTGCATTTAACCAAAGCAAGGCTGAGCTCCCTGTAGCAATCGGCTACACCATCACCCAGGATGTCAAGGTGTTTGACCTCACGGCAGCGCCTCACCTGCTGATCGCCGGTGCCACACAGCAGGGTAAGTCTGTGGGACTTAATGTGATAGTATCTTCGCTTCTCTACTCTAAGCACCCTTCCGAGCTGAAGTTTGTGTTTATTGATCCTAAGATGGTTGAGTTCTCTGCCTATAGTTCTCTTTTGAAACACTATCTTGCCGTCTTGCCGGAAGCAGGTTCCGAGGAGGACGAGATGAACAATGCCATCATCAAGCAGCCAAAAGATGCCGAGAGGATTCTGCGGTCGATCTGCACAGAGATGGATAACAGATATGAACTCATGAGCAGAGCCGGAGTCAACAAAGTCACTCTGTATAACGAGAAATATAAGGAGCGCAAGCTTCGCCCGGACAAAGGCCACAGATACCTTCCATATCTGGTAGTTGTCGTTGACGAATATGCCGACCTCACGATGACCACCGGCGCTTCTCCGGAGACCAAGGCTGCCAGCAGAAGCATCACCAACTCCATCATTCGCCTTGCACAAAAAGGTAGAGCTGCAGGTCTGCACGTGATCCTTGCGACCCAGAGACCTTCTGTTGACGTCATCTCCGGCATCATCAAGAGCAACTTCCCGATGCGCATTGCGTTCAGGGTCGCTTCTCGCGTGGATTCTATGACTATCCTTGATGCTCCAGGCGCAGAGAAGCTCATCGGCAAGGGAGACATGCTCTTCTCCGCCGGCATCGATATCGAGCGCATCCAGTGTGCCTACATCAGTGGCGATGAGACAGACAAGATCACCGAATTTATCGGCTCGCAGCAGGGCTACCAGAAATCCTATAACACACCTTACTATCTCCCTGAAGCCAAGGCAGACGGCAGTTCAGACGAGTCACGCGGTTCTGTGGATATGAACAAGCTTGACGACAGGTTTGAAGAGGCTGCAAGGATGGTTGTCCTCAATCAGAAAGGATCAACTTCCGATCTTCAAAGGAAGCTGGGAGTAGGTTATCCTAAGGCAGGCACCATCATGGACCAGCTGGAAGCGGCAGGCATAGTGGGACCTCAGGTCGGATCTAAGGCAAGGCAGGTTCTTGTCTCCGACCTTGACTCACTCCAATCTATTCTGGATGCTTATATGAAATAATGGATTATTAGAGAGCCTCTATCATCATCGAGAAGAGGCTTTCCATTTTTTCTGCTGCAAGGTCAGCCTGCTTCACCACATCGTCGCCATCATTGAGGTTCTTCTCAACATTGAGGAAGTTGGACATATTGGTCACGACAGACACTCCAAATACCTTGAGGCCGCAATGACGGGCCACGATCACCTCCGGGATGGTGGACATGCCCAAAAGATCGGCACCGATGGTAGAGAAGAAACGTACCTCTGCAGGAGTCTCATAGGTAGGACCTGTGCTGCCAAGATATACACCCTTCTTCACCTGCAGGCCAAGCTCCTCATAAATCTTTTCAGCCGAAGCCTGAAGAGCAAGATCGTAGGCACAAGTCATATCAGGAAAACGTTCTCCGAAATCGTCAAAATTCCTACCGATCAACGGGTTAGGAAGCATATTGATATGATCCCTGATGATCACAAGATCTCCCACTTTATAGCTCTGGTTACATGCACCTGCAGCGTTTGAGACAAACAGATATTCTATGCCCAAGGTCTTCATCACTCTCACCCCGACTGTCACCATCTCCATCGGATAGCCTTCGTAATAATGAAATCTTCCCTGCATTGCAACCACCATCTTTCCACCAAGCTCTCCGACAATAAAATTGCCTTTATGGCCGATTGCAGTAGACTGAGGAAATCCCGGGATATCCTTATATGGTATGACTAAAGCATTGTTGATTTTGTCGCCCAACTTTCCGAGTCCACTTCCGAGGATAATACCTACAAGTGGCTTTCTATCACCGATTTTTGACTTGATATAATCTGCGCTAGAGCTGATTATTTGCATTCTTGGGTCCATAATTATGCGATTTTTTCTAGTACACGCTTTGCTTGATGGAGGATTTCTTTTTCTCCTGGTATTTCGCGATTACGCATCACGACGCGCCCTGCACATATCACCGAATCTATGCAGTCCGAGTGGGCCGAATAGACTAAGTTGGCAAGGAAAGGACTGTTGGACAAGAAGAAAGTGTTGTCCGTATCCACAATATTGATGTCGGCTACCGCCCCGGGGACAAGTCTTCCGCTTTGGATGCCAAGCGCCTTTGCTCCGTTGGCTGTCGCCATATCAATGAGCTGAGGCAGAGGAAGAGCTGACGGGTCGTCTCTCCAAGCCTTCTGGAAGAGAGCCGAGGTCTTCATCACCTCCAGCATATCAAGGTTATTTGAGGAAGCGCAGCCGTCAGTGCCCAGACAGACATTGGCGCCGGCCTCTTGCAGCTCCTTGTACAGGAAACGATATCCTGAGGCTAATTTGGTGTTTGAGTTGACATTATGCACACAATGCACGCCGTGCTTGCCCAGAAGGCGGACATCCTCGTCGCTAAGCCAAAGCGTGTGTGCAGCAATAATCCTATCTGAGAGGATGCCCAGACGGTCGAGATACTCCACCGGGGTCAATCCGCCATGAGCGGCCTTGCAGTCCTCAACCTCCTTGCGCGTCTCGCTCAGGTGGATGTGCAGATTGATATTGTGCTGCCTTGCAAATTCGGCAGCCCAGAGCATCATCTCCTCGCTCACCGAATATATCGCGTGGAATGCGAGCTGATAGATGTGCATATCCGAAGGCGCAGCAAAGTATTTTTCTGTCCTCTCCCGGCACTGCAGTTTCTGCCTCTCCGCTTCTGCGATGCTGCCTTTGTCCATTATTTCATAGCCGGTAGCGATGCGCAGGCCCATTTCGCGAGCAGCGCGCACAGAAGCATCAAAGTGCCAGTAATGATCGTTGAAAGTGGTTGTGCCGGTGCGGATCATCTCTATACAGGCAACTTTGGTCGCCCAATAGACATATTCCGAGTCAATATTTTTCTCGACATCCCAGATCTTGGTAATCCAGTCGTTAAAGACCATATCCTCGCCCAGACCCCTCATCAAGGACATCGCGGCGTGGACATGCATATTGACAAATCCGGGGATCGCCACCTTACCGGTGCAATCCATAATCTCCACGTCACCGGCTATATCCCAAAGCACACTACTCCCTGCAGGCTCGATCCTCTCGATCAGGCCGGCACGGATGAGGACATCTCTGCTGATGCCGTCAATAGTAATGTCTTTAAGGATGATAGAGCTCATTATTCCACGTCTCTTTTAGGAATCTCACCATCAAAGCAAGTGTCTTTGATATAGGTGAGAACTTCTGAAAGCCCCTCTGTAAACTTCTCAAAATCCTCCTTGTAGAGGTAGATCTTGTGTTTATCAAAGCTCACGCTTCCGTCAGGATTGTTACGGCGCTTGCTCTCAGTGATTGTTAGAAAGAAATCGCTATTGTCTCTAGTTGATTTTACATCGAAGAAATAAGTACGTTTTCCAGCCTTGACCGACTTAGAATAAACATCCTCCCCCTCATGCTTGTCAATTTTTGAGTGTTTGTAGTCGTCTCTATACATAATGTTAGCTTTTTATGCCGGAGTTAAGTAAAATTAAAATAAGTTATAATGCAAAAATAGAATTTTTTGTGGATTACTTGTTATCTTTGCATACTAATTTTGTTTGAAAGTATGCTCAACCGTAGAATTCTCCGTTCTAAAGCCTTTAAGGCTGTTTTTTGCTATGCGGAAAATCCCGGACTCTCTTTGAAAGACACACAGGCCTTCCTTGAAACCTCGTGTGAATCCACAAGAGACCTCTATCTGTTTATGTTGTCTATAGTTGGACCACTGACAGCAGAGGCTCAGTCCCGCATCTGCGCAGCTATGCAGAAGTTTAATCCCACCGAAGAAGAGCGCAACCCCAACCTCAAGTTTGTAGAAAACAAGATCACTCCGCTTTTGGAGCAGGATCCTGATTTTAATAAGCTGATTGCCAAGAAGAAACTTAGCTGGGCTCAGTATGATGTGCTTCTAAGACACCTATATGAGAGCATCCGCCAAAGAAACTATTTCAAGGAATACCTTGCTCGTGAGGAAAGAAGCATCCAGGAAGACGCAAAGCTTTGGGTGCGCATCTTTGAAAATGAATTTGAGGACAATGCAGAGCTTGCAGAGATCCTTGAAGACCTTTCCATCTACTGGAACGATGATCTGGGATATGTGCTTTCGTGGTGCAGAAAGACCATGTATGCACTTGGCGAGGGTAAAGTATGGTCACTCCCTGCACTTTACAACAGCGACCTCCCGGGCAACGAAGCCATGCAAAGCGACAAGTTATTTGTATTCAACCTCGTGCGCGCAGCCTACGCCAACTTCGACAAGTTCTGCGAGCAGGTTGCAGAGCTCACTCCGAAGTGGAACCGAGACAGACTTTGCACAACTGACCTTGCCCTCATCGTATGCGGCATGGCAGAGTCGGTGTCAGAGCCTAATACTCCGGTAAAGATCATCATCAACGAATATGTAGAATTATCCAAGTCATATAGCACGCCAGACAGTAGCGGCTTCGTCAACGGATTGTTAGATAAA
The DNA here is from genome assembly GCA_937898205.1 of uncultured Bacteroidales bacterium. Taxonomy (GTDB): domain Bacteria; phylum Bacteroidota; class Bacteroidia; order Bacteroidales; family UBA932; genus Cryptobacteroides. The sequence goes on along the minus strand of CALEJC010000081.1, from coordinate 10,519 downwards.
TTGATAAATAAACATTAAAAATTATGATTACACTTTTACAGACAGCTGGTGCAGCAGCCCAGCAGAGCGGTGGCGGTTCAATGCTCATAATGCTCATTCTCGTTTTTGCAGTGATGTGGATCTTTATGATCCGTCCACAGCGCAAGCAGCAGAAGGCTCTTGAGGAGATGCGCAAGGCACTCAAGAAGGGTGATAAGGTCATCACTGCCGGTGGCATCTATGGCACAGTAGCTGAGGTTGAGGAGACAACTATCCTCATGAAGGTTGACGGTGATGTAAAGATCCGTGTGGACAAGCAGTCAATCCAGATTGACCCGGCTAGCGTTCAGACTCAGAACAAGAAATAAGAAACGACAAAGTGAAGAAGTGGGCACAGTTCCTATTGTGCGTACTGATAGCAGCAGGCGCTTGGTGCATTCGCAATCTCGCTCAAAATTATGTGAGTATTGTGAGTGTACCCGTCATTGCTGAAAGCAACATTGAAGGACGTTCCCGCATCGCCACTACTGAAGCCACCATTACCGCACAGGTGAGCGGCTCAGGATACAATATTGCTGCGCTTTCCAGAAAGCATCAGAAAACCAAAGAGGTACTCTTCAATAAAGAAGACTTCAATTACGAAGGAGACAACCTCTTCTCCATAAAGCAAGGTGACCTGTACAAATATAGTTCAGCTATTTTTGGCAACGGCATCAATGTAGAATCCTTCATCTCAGACTCTCCGAAGTTTGTATTTCCTCAGGTAACTTATAAAAAGGTTCCTATCCAGAAAGTACTCAAAGTCTCCTATGCGCCACAATACATGGCTACTTCTCCGATGAAGATACAACCAGACTCAGTGGCCGTATATGGAGAGACATCAAAACTGGAAAACATCAATCAGATTTTAACGCGTCCGCTTGAGCTCAAGGATCTTAAAGCAAGCGCACACGGAAAGATTAAGCTTGACAACCCTTCAGGATTGAGACTTTCTGACGAGGAGGTCGTGTATTCTATTGACGTGCAGCGATATGTCGAGCTCCAGAAGGACATCAAGATTGAGACCAGAAATGTGCCACGCGGAGTTGACTTTTCCGTATTACCTTCGACAGCTACTGTCAAATACAGATGCACTTTCCCGGTCACTGATGACCCTACCGAGTCTGTGGTCTTTTACATTGACTATAGAGATTTTATTAATTCACTTAGCGGAGTGTGCATCGCAAAGCCAAGCAAGTTACCTTCCGGAGTCATCGAATACAGTCTCAGCCCTGAAACGTTTGAGTGTATCGTAACCAACAATTAGATTATCGCTGATGAAAACAGTTCTTATCACGGGCCCGATCGCCAGCGGCAAATCTCTTTGCAGCAGATACCTTGAGAGTAGAGGCTTCCCTGTATATGATTGTGATTCAAGGACAAAAGCCTTCTATGACCTGACCCCCGGGCTGAAAGAACGCATCGAGAAGGCTCTGGACATCAGATGGGAGCAGATAGGAGTTATTTTTTCTGACGAAGAGAAACGCAAGCGCCTGGAAAGCATAGTGTACCCTCTGGTACTGGAGGACATCAGGCAATGGAAGGAGAGCCAGACAAAAGAGCTGCTGTTTATCGAGTCAGCCATCGCAATGGAGAAGCCGGAGTTTGACAGCAGTTATGACGAGGTAGTGATGGTAATAGCTCCTCTCGGACTTAGGGAGCAGAGGAATCCTGCTGTAGCCCAAAGAGACCACTTGCAGAGTTTTGACTTGGAACGCATCCACCATGTCATTGAAAACGACGGAACAAAAGAAGATTTATATTTAAAAATAGACAAATTATTATGCAAACTGATTTAGCAAAAATACTTAGCGTTGCCGGACAGCGCGGTCTTTATGAATATATTGCTCAGGCACGCAATGGCGCTATCGCAGAAAACCTTGCAGACAAGAAGCGCACAACTTTCCCTAATACAAGCCGCATCTCCAGCCTTGCGGACATCGCCATCTACACATCAGAGGGCGAGATGAGACTTGACGAGGTATTCCTTGCCATCAAGAAGGCCCTCGGTGACAAACCTGCACCTTCACACAAAGCATCAGAAAGCGAGATTGTGTCTCTCTTCCAGGAGGCTATTCCAAACTATGACGATGAGAGGTTTTACCTCTCACACATGCGCAAGGTTATTGATTGGTACTCACAGATTGTAGAATACAGATCACTTGACTTCGTTAAAAGAGAAGATGAGCAGCAGGAAGAGGCTTAAAATAATCACTCTTGGCTGCAGTAAAAATACAGTAGACAGCGAGCACCTGCTCGCTGCTCTTCCAAGTGAGCAGTTTGAGATCATAAGCGACGAGCAGGAAGTGGACTACCTGCTCTTAAATACCTGTGGCTTTATACTTGACGCCAAAGAAGAATCAATTGCCGCAATACTTGAGGCGGTTGAGTTAAAACGCAAAGGGCTTGTCAAGACACTCATTGTTTTTGGTTGCCTTTCACAAAGATATCACAACGACCTGAAGGATGAGATCCCCGAGGTGGATGCATGGTTTGGCGCAAGAGATCTAAACGAAATCACAAACTATCTTGGAGTGGAGGCTAAACCATTGAACTCCAGATTTATACAAGACAAAAAAGGCTATGCCTACATCAAGATTTCTGAAGGCTGCGACAGAAGATGCTCATACTGCGCGATACCTTTTATCCGCGGAGCACACAAGTCCGTCCCTATTGAGGATGTAGTAGCTGAAGCTCGAGAACTGGCCGCACAGGGTGTCAAGGAACTGATCCTCATCGCCCAGGACACAACCTACTATGGCCTAGATCTCTACCGCAGACGCGCACTTTCTGACCTCATCACTGCCCTCTCGGAAATCAATGAGATCGAGTGGATCCGCATCCACTATTCATACCCTGCTGACTTCCCTGAAGATGTATTGGACCAGATGGCCAACAACCCCAAGGTATGCCGCTATCTTGACATCCCTCTTCAACACATCAGCGACACCGTGCTTAAAAAGATGCACAGGGGTGTCACCGGCACATGGACACGCAGTCTGATCAAAAGACTCAGAGAGAGAGTCGAGGGAGTTGTATTGCGCACTACAATGATTGTAGGTCATCCAGGAGAAGGACTCAGTGAGTTTGAGGAGCTGCTACAGTTTACAAAAGACGCTCATTTTGAGAGACTTGGAGCATTTACCTACTCAGAAGAAGAAGGCACATACGGCGCTGAAAACTTCGACGACGACATCGATCAGGAGACCAAACAGCAAAGGCTGGACACCTTGATGGCAGAGCAGAGCGAGATCTCTATGAACTACAACAACAGCCGCGTCGGCAAGTGCTACAAGGTTATGGTTGACGCAGAGATGGGCAATGACCTCATCTGCAGAAGCGAATTCGAAAGCCCTGAGGTAGACGGTGAGATCATCGTGCAAGGTGCAGCCGGCACTGCTCAGATCGGAGACTTCATCAATGTAAGAATCCTCGTTGCAAGCGAATATGACCTGATTGCAGAAAGAATTTTACAATAAGGTGTTTTTTTATTACCTTTAGACGACTAAAACCTATAAAATCATGACAGAAGCAGAAATGCAGGATAGACTTATCAATGTCGATGAGATCTTGGCAACAAAATTTCCCGGGAAGAAATTTTCTCCTTGGGTAGTCAAGTTGATCAAAAGAATCCTACACGTTGATGAGCTCAATGAGATCATACGATATGCTGATAAGGAGAGTTATGGTTTCTGCGAGCAAGTCCTTGAATACCTTGATATTAAGATTGAGGTTGAAGGCATTGAAAATGTTCCTGCAGATGGTACGATCTATACATTTGCTTCCAATCACCCCCTTGGTGGCATCGATGGCATCACCCTATGCAGTCTGGTGGGCAGAAGATATGGAGAGGTGAGGATGCTTGTCAACGACTTCCTTCTTTTCATAAAGCCTCTTGCTCACATGAGCATCCCTATCAACAAAGTGGGTGGACAAGCAAGAAGCCTTCCTGAAGCAGTCAACAAGATTTTTTCTTCTGACAATCAGATTTTCATATTCCCTGCGGGACTTTGCTCTCGCAAGATCAAGGGCGTGATCCAGGATCTGGCGTGGAGCAAGACCTTTATCCTCAAGAGTGTAAAGTACAACCGCAAAATCGTTCCTGTGCATTTTATCGGAGAGAATTCAAAAAAATTCTATCGCATCGCCAATATTTGTAAAGCACTGAAAATCAAGTTTAATATCGCCATGCCCTTCTTGCCGGAAGAGCTGCTAAAAGCCAGAGGCAAGACATATAAGGTTATATTTGGCAAGCCTATTTCTCCTGATTATTTCAACAAAAGTAAGCCTGCTTCAGTGTGGGCTCAGCATGTAAGAGAGTTAGCATATAAATTATAGTGCACATGGAAAAAATCATTGATCCTATCAGCGTAGATCTTCTTCTTAAGGAGCTCACCCCAGACAAGAAGCTTTGTGACACCAATAAAGGCGGCAACGAGATTTACGTTGTTGATGTACATAATGCGCCAAATACGATTCAAGAGATCGGCAGACTCCGTGAGATCACATTCCGTGCTGCCGGTGGTAGCTCAGGTCTTGCTGCTGACCTTGACGAGTTTGACACAATGGATAACCCATATCAACAGATCATTATATGGGACCCGGAAGCAAAGGCAATCATTGGTGGTTATAGATATATTCTGGGACCAAATGTGCAGATTATGGAAAACGGCCAGCCGAAGCTTGCCACAGCACACATGTTCCATTTTTCAGATAAGTTCATCAAGGATTACCTTCCTCATGTGATTGAGCTTGGTAGGAGTTTTGTGACTCCAGACTATCAGAGTTCAAAAGCTGGCGCCAAAGCTATCTTTGCTCTTGACAATCTGTGGGACGGTATCGGTGCTGTGATGATGCAGCACTCAAATATATTCTATTTCTTCGGCAAGATGACCATGTATCCTGACTACGATCAGTCATGCCGAGATCTCATCCTCCACTTCCTCTGGAAGCACTTCCCTGACAAGGACGAGTTGGTAAGACCGATCAAGCCGGTAATGCCTAAGGCTGACTCAAGATTACTTGATTTAATCCTTGACGAGGAAGATTTCAAGCCGGATTACCGCAACCTCAAGGATGCAGTCAAAAAGCTTGGTACTTCAATTCCTCCTCTGGTCAACACCTACATCAATTCATCTCCAACCACCAAGATGTTTGGAACAGCAGTTAATGATGAGTTTTCAGATGTAGAAGAGACAGGAATCCTTGTCTGCTTCCATGAAATGTATGCAGACAAACGAGACCGTCACAAAGAGCCTTACCTCAAGACAAGAGTCAAGAAGCTTCTAAAGAGGTTTCCTAAGCTTGAAAAGGGTTTTGAAGAGAAACTTGCAGAGCGCATCGAGCACACTCACAAGAAAGCATTCAAGAGCTTTGTAGAGAAATTAAAATAAAGGTGGAGCCGTAAGCCGGTTTCTGTTTTATTCTGTCATTTATCTTCGCAACCTACCCCCTAGCATCGAACGGGCAGTTCTCATCTGCTAGTATATTTGGTTTTGCAGGACCCGGTGGCGTACCCAAACGCCATCGCTGACGTTTGTCGTGAGCTCTTACCTCGCGTTTTCACCATTTCCCTCCTAAGAGGGTTGTAATTTTCTGTTACACCGCACCTAAAGTTACCTCCACCTGCGATTTCCGCAGCGGGTTGCCCTTTCCTGTCCGGACTTTCCTCTCATTTGAGCGACAGATCGCTCCACCTTATATATTATTCTGAAAGAAACTTGATGTACTCCTGAATATCAAGATCATAGGCTCTAGGGCCTTTTAAGATATTGCCATCAGCATCAAGAATAAAGTAGTTTGGCTGTGAGTTTACTCCAAATCTGGTGAGTGCGATATCGGAGTTGACTCTGCCCACATCCTTGAGTTTCTTACCCTGACTATTAACTGGCTGCTGATCCTCAGGAATATTGGTCTTGTCGTCTACATACAAGGCGACAATCTCAAAATCGTTGCTGAGCATGCCAAGCACGGTCTCATCAGACCACACTCTTGCCTCCATCTCACGACAGTTGACACAACCATGGCCTGTGATGTCGACAAAGACCCTCTTGCCACTGGCTTTTGCAGCCGCAAAACCATCTTCAAGGTTATCATAGGCTTTGAGACCGTGGGCAATCACGATTGTCCCGTCTTCAAGAGTGGCTTCAGTCTTGGCAGAAGCATTGTGGGAAGTCGTGTTGGCACCAAGGACAAAAGCCTGGGACTCCATCGGCGGAAGATAACCTGAGAGTGCTGAGAGCGGTGCTCCCCAAAGACCAGGGATGAGATATACTGCAAATGTAAATGACACGATTGCGAGGAAGAGTCTCTTTACTGAAACATACTCCATCGGATCGTCATGCTTGAAGCGGATCTTACCGATGAGATAAAGACCAAGAAGGATAAAGATAACAATCCAGATCGCAAGATATACCTCTCTATTGAGGATACCCCAATGGTAGGTCTGATCGGCAGTGCTGAGGAACTTGAGACCCAAAGCGATCTCAATAAAGCCCAACACAACCTTGACTGAGTTGAGCCAGCCGCCACTCTTAGGAAGCTTCTTGAGAAGTGATGGGAAGAGAGCAAATACTGTAAACGGCAAGGCAAATGCAATGCTGAATGCAAGCATGGTCACCATCGGTGCCCAGAATTCGCCCTGAGTGCTCTTGATGAGCACAGTGCCCACAATCGGACCGGTACAGCTGAAGCTCACGAGCACAAGAGTGAGCGCAAGGAAGAACACACCGCCAAGCCCCTTCTTGTCGCTGTTTCTATCAGCGCTGTTTGTCCACTTTGAAGGAAGAGTGATCTCAAATGCACCGAAGAAGCTGGCAGCAAATACCATAAATACAAGGAAGAAGATGATATTTGGAAGCCAATGTGTTGAGAGCCAGTTAAATATGTCAGCTGTCACTCCACTACCGCCCACTATCCAGGTGATGCCGATAATGACACTGATAGGGATAGTATAAAGCAAGATAATAAAGAGGCCATACATGATTGCCTTAAATCTACCCTGAGTAGGATTGGCGCTACCCTTAAGGAAGAACGAGATTGTCATCGGAACCATAGGGAACACACATGGAGTGAGCAGCATTGCAAAACCCCAAAGGATTGCCTCAAGGATAAGTCCCCACAAAGAGCCATCAGACTCCTCTTCTACCGGAGCGGCAGTTTTAGGTGCCGACGGAGCGGCCGCTTTCAATACCGGAGCAGCAGGTGCAATGGATGGAGCAGCAGCAACCGGAGTTGATGCAGAGCCATCGAGGACAAGATCAAACTCCATATCCTCAGGCATATTGCACTGCACACCTTCGCAAGTAATATAATCAATAGTACCGGTAATATGATCCACGCCATCTTTAAGATCGCCGGTGATGACCACCTGATTACCGTTTTCTGTCTGCTTGAGCTCTGATGTCCAGGTCACGGTATTACCGGCCTGAAGCATTAAAAAAAGTGCAAGTAACTTAATCATTATTTTGCAATTGCTACGGATCTTGTTTCTCTAATAACTGTAATCTTGACCTGACCAGGATATGTCATTTCATCCTGAATGCGCTGAGCAATCTCTGTTGAAAGGACTGCTACCTGCTCGTCAGTAACTTCGTCTGCACCCACGATCACACGAAGCTCACGGCCTGCCTGGATCGCATAGGACTTGGTAACACCAGGATAAGATGCTGCAAGGTCTTCCATGCCCTTAAGACGCTTGATATATGACTCGATAACCTCTCTACGAGCGCCAGGACGAGCACCGGAGATGGCATCTGCCACAAGCACAAGCGGAGAGTAGACCGAAGACACCTCCATCTCCTCATGGTGAGCACCGATCGCATTTACTACCTCAGGACGCTCCTTATACTGCTCTGCAAGTCTTGCGCCCAGGATTGCGTGTGGATACTCAGGATCACTCTCGCTGACCTTGCCGATATCGTGAAGAAGACCGGCTCTTCTAGCCAGCTTAGGGTTCAGACCAAGCTCCGAAGCCATCGTAGCACAGATATTGGCTACCTCGCGTGAGTGCTGGAGAAGGTTCTGTCCATAAGAAGAACGATATTTCATGCGTCCGATGAGCTTTACGAGCTCAATATTAAGACCATGGATACCAAGGTCGATGCAAGTGCGCTTACCGGTCTCAAGGATCTCGTCGTCAAGCTGCTTGCTCACTTTATTGACAACCTCCTCGATGCGAGCAGGATGGATGCGACCGTCAATCACCAGCTGATGCAATGAAAGGCGGGCGATTTCTCTTCTCACAGGATCAAACGCCGAAAGAAGGATTGCGTCCGGAGTATCGTCTACCACGATTTCCACTCCTGTAGCTGCCTCAAGCGCGCGGATGTTTCTTCCTTCGCGACCAATGATGCGTCCTTTGACCTCATCGCTATCGATTGGGAATGTGGTAACTGCATTTTCAATGGCTGTTTCTGTGGCAGTGCGCTGGATGGTATTGATGACGATGCGCTTTGCCTCCTTGGCTGCATTCATTCGCGCCTCGTCCATCGTGTCGTTGATATAGGCCTGTGCTTCTGTGCGCGCCTCAGCCTTCATATTTTCTACAAGCATCTTCTTTGCCTCCTCGGCAGTCATGCCTGCTACGTTTTCCAGGTCTTTATTGACCTGCTGAGTCAAGCGTTCATACTCTTCCATCTTGGCCTCAAGCTTAGCATTCTGGGCTTTGAGCTGACCCTTCTGTGATTCAAGGTCGTTCTGCTTCTTCTTGAGCTCGCTTGCCTGCTCTCTCAACTGACCCTCGCGAGACTTGATATTGTTCTCACGATCACGAAGTTCACTGTTCTTCTTGCCCACATAGCTCTCATGCTCGCTCTTGAGCTGGAGGTACTTTTCTTTGGCTTGAAGCTCTTTCTGCTTACGGATGTTTTCAGCCTCAATTTTGGCTTTTTCGATAATGGTATCAGCCTGTCCTTTGGATACCAGGCGGGTAATCGCTATATAAATTGCAAGAGCGACAGCTGCGCCGCCCAATGCAACAAGAATATAAGACAAAAACATATATATGTATTAATAAAAGTTGTCAAAAAAAGTGTCCACACTCTCTCGAATGCAGACACTGTATTTCTAAAAAAGCCGTCAGCCAAACTTTCAGAAAAAGGCTTCTGATAGGATTTGGGCTCCGCACTATCTCAAGCTTCCTGCTACAAGGCTGGCATGCCATCCTTAGTCCGAGTTAACCCGGTGAGTTGTTACTCGTTGTTTTCAGAAGATGGGCCCGACGGCTAATCCTTTTCTATTTCGGCTAGATAGGTGGCCAGCTCTGAAGACAATGAACTCACATCGTTGTTCAGGCTCTCGTACTTTCTGGCAGTATGCAACTTTGCTACTGTCTCCTGGATGGCCACAAAAACCAGTTTATCCTCAAGTGGAGTGTCAGGATATCTCGCATTAAGCTTTTCAAGGGTGCGATTGACGTCTTCTGCCGCGATACGCATCATCTGCTCCATCTGAGGTGTAGCCGCCTTAAGAGGGTATATCTTTCCGGCTATTTTCAGTTTTATGCTCTGATCCATTATCTTTCAAGCAGTTTAATGCATTTATCAATCTCCTTTATTAGAGCCGATATGCGCTCTCTCGCTGCTGCCTTATCTCCTTCCGAGACAAAAGCACTCTTAAGCTTGAGTTGGTCTATCTGTATTTTTAAATCAGTAATCTGCTCTTGGTATTTCTTGGCATCTTCTTCTTTTTGAGACAGCATTATCGCGAGGGAATCAGCTCTTTGCCTCTCTGACTCGTACAAAGCTATCAGCTTTGAGATATTTAATTTCATCTCTTCAAGCATAATCAGAACAAGCCTAAAATACGCAATGCAAATATAAAGAAAAAACGGAGATTATCAAATCTCCGTAATGCCTTTATATGTCTCACACACTAGTTTATAGCTTTCGAGATTGCCGATATCATATCTTTTACCAGGCATCTCCATCGAATACACAGGACTCTTTGTGCAAAGCCAGGAGATAAACGAGCCGGGAGCATCAATTGCACAGCCTTCAGCTATCGCTTGAGCAACCTTAGGCACATCGTTCCTCGAATAAAAATAGAAAGGCGGGCAGCACCAGTTGCTCTTAGGATCTTGTGGTTTCTCCTGCATCGAGAGCACCCTGTCGTCCTCATCAATCTGCACTACACCACTTCTACTAAGACGGGCAGGCTCTGGCTCATAATATCTCATGATGCATGAAGCGGATTTCTGCTGAGCATAACGAGTAAACTTGGCAAAGCTGAAATCAAGCACATTATCTCCGGCAATCACCAGCAGGTCATCATCCAAAGACAATGTATCTATTGCAAACTGGATATCCCTAACTGCACCAAGACGCGTCTCATTGGTTGAAGTGCCGTCATCAACAACTGTAACGCGCTCAGCAGCCCACTGCTCAAAGATAGGAGCAAACTTGTGATTGGTGACCACAGCAAACTCAGTTATCTGACAGTTGCTCTTGATATCATCGATCAGGTGATCAAGGATAGTCTTATCTCCAACCTTTAGAAGCGG